>NZWM01000010.1 GCA_002698365.1 Flavobacteriales bacterium
GTTGGTCACTAAGGGGAGTATGACCACTAAAAGCAAATGTCTTAGGAGCTACATTATCACCTTGAAGGTTAGTGAAACCTGACCACTGATCTCTATAAGTAAGTCTAATCGGTGTTTTATCAATTGTACCAGCTGTTGCAGGATTAATCATATATTCATTAAACACATACTGACTATAAATAGGAAATTGTTGTGCATTTAAACTTAACACTAAAAACAAAAGTGACAATAGTATAGAAAATTTTAATCTCATCATATTTTATCTTTTAATTGTAACACTACCATTATAATTTTTATTATCTAAATTCAAGTCAATAACATAGTAGTAAGTAGCTATTTCTTGATCTGCGCCATCTGCATCAGAAGTTCCATCCCAAGGAACATATTGTTGATTTGAGGACTCAAAAACAACCTGCCCCCATCTATTAAAAACTCTAATTTGTGGATTTGGATACAAATCCATCCCATCAATTTGCCAAGTATCATTAATCCCATCACCATTTGGAGTAAATACAGACGGAATAAATAAACAATTATCATCATTGGATCCAACATATAATGAATAACCAACAGGTCCCACATCATCTAAACAAGAATACTCATCATTTAAAATGGTAATAGTATGCCATGAATTACCATTAAGTCCACTAACTACAATATCGGAATCCGTAATCAAAATCTCTTCCATATAAGGATCTACATCTTGCACTAGAGAACTTCCCATATCTTCATACACCCATAACAATGTGTCATTTGTAGTGAGGATTTCTGAAGAACCATCAACCACATAATTAAATGGAGGATTTCCACCAGAAGTTCTAATAATAATCATACCATCATTTTGCTCATCACAAGAAGCGTTAATAATATACTCTATTTCTGGCGAGAATTCAGCTGGCTCAATTAACTCAACTACATCCTGCAAGACACAACCATTAGAATCAGTAATAATAAAATCATAGAGCCCTCCATTTAATTGATCAAGCACCTGCACCTGATTAGAAAACACTCCTGCATTACTATTCAATAAATTATTATTATAAAAAACATCCACATCATATGGAGCAGTTCCTGCATTTTGGGGAACAAAATATTCTATTACACCATCAGATTCCCCATGACAGGAGATATGAAAATTATTATACTGAAGGACTCCATCAACACCATCATTATCCTCATCTGCATCTATAATCAATTCGTTAGGCTCATTTAAAATAGAGAAAGCTGAAGAAATTTCACATCCTTGAGAATCAGAAACAAGAACAGTATAATCACCTGAAGACAGCATAACGGCTGCTAAATCAACTTCCACACTCCAGGCATTTAAACAAGTAATTGTATACGGAGGAGTACCACCAAAAGGAGCTGCAACAATAGCAACAGAATCCCCATAACACAAAATCTCAATAGGACCATCAAGAGACTCAATAAAACCTTCAGCATTATAATCATAAGCGATTGACACATCAAACAATGGAGGTTGTATAACACTAAACTGTTCTAAAGCAATACAACCATTACTATCATAAGAATACACAGTGTATTCACCTGCAGTTAAAGCATAAGGATCAACCTCGTCTCCTGACTCGTTTTCAAAAACTAAACCATTTGAAAACAACGGAGAACTGTTGGTAGACAAGCCATTATAAATTGTTCCACCTATATAAGTGTCATCATCACTATTACCCGGTATACCATCTGGCCCATTATTATCTACACCATCATTATCTATATCATCATCATCATCATTACAATTAAACAAACAATCTCCATCTATATCATAAATACCATCTCCGTCTATATCTGGATCAACCCAATTACCAAACTCATCATTATTTACTAATCCATCTCCATCTATATCATCATCACCTCCACCATAAACAATTGGAAAAGCAGATGCGACATCACCATAACAACTTACATAAACATCATCCATATTAATCCCGAAAAATGAAGATGTTCCTACATTAAACAACACAGTATCTGAAAAACAAGAATTTAAAATAGATTCTACAAAAACAAAATAATTTGATGATTCTAAAAAGACTTGATCAGAAAACCCAACTTCACTACTAATAAATTCACCTCCATCAATAGAAAAATCTTCTGAGTTTAAAATACCATCACCATCCACATCCCAATCAGGACCATCTAACTGATACCAATGATAAATATAATCTGAATTAAGAGCATTGACAATATTTAAAGAAACTGAGCCATTTTCACCATAACATAAAGCATCATCTATTTCAATATCATCGAATTCAATCTCATTAGATAAATTAAAAATCTGCTCTGAAAAAGACACCACACATCCCGAAGCATCTTCTACAATTAATGTGTAAAAACCCGATAATAAACCAGATAAAGTTCCAGATGAACCAAATCCATCTAAAAGACTTTCATTTAATGAATTAGAATTATACAATGAGTAATTATAACCTCCTGCATCACCGCCACTAATATCAAAATTTAAAACTCCATCTTCCCCACCAAAACAGTCATTGTTTTCAACATCAAAATCAACGGTAATAGCAGTTGCATTTTGTATACCATAATTTTGCAAATACTGACATCCATTTGCATCTGTTATAGTAAATTGATGAAAGCCAACAGGCGCAAATTCAGTTGATATACCCTGCCAATCTATTTCATAAGGAGGATTACCTCCTTCTAATAAAGTAATCCAAACACTACCTGTGCCCCCCTCGCACTCTGCAGCCTCAGTAACAAATTCAACAGAAATTGGTTCAGCAGCATCAACAAACACATCATTCTGTAGATAAACACAACTATTATCTGAACTAGTAATAGTTAAATCATACATACTACTAGCTAAGTTCTCAAACGTGTAACATGCATTTTCGTTACTACTTAAAACCACCACTGTTTCATTAGACTGACTACTGGAATAAGAAAAAGTCACATCACCCACCCAGTCAACACAAACAGAAATTGAGCCATCATCTCCACAAAGCTCATCTGAAACAGAAACAAATGGTTCAGAGGTATATACATCTACATCAAAAACACCAACCTCTTCACATCCATTCGCATCTACAACTGTCAAAACATAAGACCCTGGACTTAAGTCTGTTAATGTATTAGAAAAACCGAAATCTATGTTAGTGAAACCAACAACATCCGGACTAGTCCAAATAAATGTATAGCCATTTTCAGAGGGAGTTCCGCCAAAAACATCAATATTTATTTCACCAAAAGCATCTCCATCGCAAGATGGATTTAAAACTGATGAATTAAAACCATAGGCAGGCACACCTGTAATGGGAATAAGAGTATCCCATTGGCATTGATTTCCATCTACTACCTGAATATAATAATCACCCTCCAACAAAGAATCAATAACAAAATTTGGTCCTTGAGAAAACTCATCACCAAGTTCAATAGCTGTTATAGCAGATAGACCATTAGCAGCATATGTAAATGGAGAATTTAAAGCAGGATTAGTATCATATGAAATAATATTTAACTCATACACTAAACCTCCGGAATTCAAAAGTATTAAGATATTCTCACCTGTTTCAAATCCATCATCAGCAGGAGTAGAGCTATCATCACCCCACACAGCAACTGAGAAAACAGACTCTCCTTGGTACACAAATGAACCACCACAAGTTATACCACTATCTCCTGTATAAAATACACCAATCACATCATTAGGAGTGAAAATAGAAACATCATTAAATAATAAAGTTGCATTCGCATCTGAAACAGAAAATCCAAAATCCAATGCTGAATCTCCACCTATTGTAATGGTTGTTGTGTCTCCTTCAAAAATAAAATCATATAAACCCGGGTTACCTTCTAGAATCTCCAATGATATTGAAGCAAAATCACCATCACAAACAATGGGGTCTATTGTTGGTGTAAATGAGATGGGATCAGGAGCAGAAAGTGTAAACATAGTTTCTCCATAACATCCATTTGAATCTGTTACAGAAAACAAATAAGTGCCAAACTCTAATGTTGCCTCTGAAGTTGTTGAAGGATAACCTAGGCTGGTTGAGGTTTCAAAAATACCATCAGCATCTAAATCTTCCATCAGATACCAGTTATAACTAAAAGGACCAGTTCCATTCCCAACACATGAACCATCGGCTGTAGGACAATCTGAAAAACTAACATATGCATCTACCCCATCACACACTTGATCAATAACTGGATCATATATAAATATAACTCCAGCATCATCAACACTTATATAATCACTTGCTACAATAGAACAACCAAATGAATCTGTAATCACTGATGAATACGATCCTTCCTCAACATTATCAATTTGAATAAAACCAGAAAAATTGGTATCTGTCAATAAAACATCACCATTAGAAGAAACCCATTCAAACAAATAAGACTCTTGTTCATCAAAGCCTATTAATTCAACATTAACACTCGTAGAACCACCTGAGCAAGCAATTAAAGTATAGTCAACATCTACTTGATTTAACTGAATATCAGAACCATCTAACTCAACATCAAGCGTAAATTCACAGCCATTAAAATCTTCTACACTTAAAGTATAAAAACCGGCATTTAAAAAGTCTAAATCATCCAAAACACCATCATTGTCAAAATCCTCTAAAGTCGCAATACCAGATATAAAACTTTGACTAATCTGATTTCCATCTTGATCTTCCCAGGAATACAAATATGGCGGAGTTCCTCCAATAAAATTATCTAACTCTATGAAACCTCCAGGAGTAGACTGTAAAATATTATTTTCATCTAAGTAATTACATACCGAGCCACCTATTGAAACATCAACAGACATTGGATCAGGATCTACAACATTAATAATTGTATCTACAACAGAACATATAAAAATATCATCTAATACACCATCACCAGAACTATCAATACTATCTGTTCTATTAACTTGAATATTATAAGATCCCTCAACTGCTATTAAACTGAAATCAGGAACACTACCAGAAACTCCAATAATAGATAAGGAAGAAATCCAAATACCATCATAACTAGAATCAGTAGTAAATACATCAGAAAATGTTCCAGAAGCATTATTATACTCATAAACAACATCTACTTCATAAATCAAATCATCACTAATATCATATACTAAAAATATAACCTCCTCCCCATTATTAAATCCATTTTCATCTCCTTCACATATCTGCATTGTAAAGAAACTACTTCCAGAAGATGAAGATGTATATGTGTTGTAAGCAAAAGACTGCAAAGTTCCGTCGCCTGTTGTATAAAACGCTCCAATTAAATCACCTGTTTCAATGTCTTCATCATTTTCAATATTAATATAAATCGTGTTGGAAAAACCCTCACACTCATTATATAATGGAGGCCAAAAGTTTTCGTTAAAATAAAAAATAGTATTCAATTGAATGAAATCATCGGGCACCCCATCTAGATCACCATCAAAAGAACTTACCGTGACTGTACCTCCATCAATACTTTCATTATATGATATAATATCTCCATCCAAATCAGTTATTGTAGCATCAAATTGACCAACAGAACCATCAATAACAAAGTCTATTTGTGTTTCACCATCAGGACATAATATTGGGTCATAATCAGAAATAGTTAAAGTATTTTCTCCCGGCTGATCCATAGATATCAATGTTTGACCACAACAACCATTAACATCGTATGCAATTAACACATAATCACCAGCTGTTAAATTATTAAAACCAGGACTATCCTCTGTTAAGGTGCCAATTAAAATTTCCTCATCTACACTAATAACACCATCATTATTTAAATCTACTTGTTGATAGACTTGTATTGAATACGGAGCTGCACCGGCAGAAACTAAATTCATTGTATTAAAATCAATTGACAAAGAACCATCACTTGCACCAAAACAACTAATTTCATAAGCACCATACGACGAAGTTATTGGAATTGGATATATGCCCTCTCCAGATGAAAAACATGAGAAATCGCAACCATCAGGAACATTAAAACATGTCGAATTATCAACACATACGCAATTAGGATCATAATTTGTTGCATCAAAATCATCACAGCAAGTATCATAATCACAAGTGGCAGGAATAGAAATAGTGCAATCAGGGCAATAATTACATGCAAGTGGATCTGTACAGCCTACACAAGATAAAGATTCACAAGAACCATCATCATCTGTACATTCTTCACAATAATTACATGCATTTGGGTTTGTACATCCGGAAATTTCATCAATATCACAAATATTATCATTATCTATATCTCCATCTACAACTAATCCACTTCCATCTTGCTCACCGGAACAATAATCACAACCTGCAGCATAAACACACGAACCATCATCTGTATTTGCGGATTCATTATAATTACATGCTAACCCATCTGTGCACCCTACTATCTCATCACAATCAGGAACACCATTGTTATTAGTGTCATTATCTGGGTCATCAGGACATGGATCTTCATCATTACAAAGACCATCATTATCACTATCATTATCTACAATTACTCCTGTTCCGTCTGTTTCACCAGAACATTCATCACATAAAGAAGATGAATTCACATATATACATGTACCATCATCGTCTGTAGCCAATGTATCATAATTACAAGCAATAATATCTGTACAACCTACTGTTTCATCAAAATCACAAACACCATCATCATCTGAATCATTATCAATAATAATTCCATTTTCACAAGTTTCACACACACCATCTAGATATACACAAGAACCATCATCTATTAAAATATTTGGATTGTAATTACATGCTAACACATCTGTACAACCACCTAAACATGATTGATATTCACATATATCATTATCCTCAATAATACAATCTACACAATAATTACATGCAGCTTCATCTAAGCAACCAATACAAGAATAATCGCAATCAGAAGAAATAGTAGCTGTTGGATCAAAGTCACAAGCAAATTCATCAGTACAACCAGCACATGATTCATATTCACATGAACCATCATCTTCTGTAATTGAAGGGCCACCATAATTACAAGCAGTGTCATCAACACAACCATAACATAATGTGTCATCACCGCCGCAAACACCACATATATCTAAATATTCACACGAACCATCATCTTCTGTAGCTAATTCATTATACGTACAAGCTTCTGAGTCAGTACAACCTAAAACCTCATCATTATTACAAACACCATCTCCATCATCATCGTCAAAAACAATAACACCATCAATACATAACAAACACAATCCCGGATCTTCATATTCACAACTGCCATCATTTATAGTAACAGAAAGACCGCCATAATTACAAGCAACAGGGTCATCACATCCAATACAAGAAAAATCACAAGAACCATCATCTATTGTAATTGAAGAACCCCCATAATTACAAGCAGTATCATCAGTACAACCAGCACAAGAATCATATTCACAAGTACCATTGTCATCTATTGCTAATGGATCATAATTACATGCATCAGGATCTGTACAACCATCATCTAACCCCTCAATCCAACTAACAACAACACCAACCTCTTCTGTTGATAAAATCTCATTAGAACTCCAAGTTGGAGGCATATAGCCGCCTTCACCAATTACACGCTGATACAAAACACTATTTAAATAATCACCACTTACAATAACAGTTCCTGAGGTTGCACCAGACAGAACATCTTCTTCTGTTGTTAAATTCAACCCGGAACTAATTGCACCACCATTAAAAGCATGACAACCTGCACACTTAACTTCAAATATAGGAAGTACATCGGTTTCATAATCTGTTTGTGCATTTAACACACACACACAAAAAAAAGCAAATAATATGTTTACATATCTTCTCATTATTTCTTTTTATCGTTTAACAACCACATAACCTGTGTATTTCTTTTGTTCATTATCAATATCTACTTCCACCACATAATAATACGTTGCAATTTCAACATTCTTACCATCCATATTAACACCATCCCATAGATTATTACTATACTCATTATCTGTGTTTTCATAGACAACCTGTCCCCACCTATTGAAGACCTTAATATTAACTCCTGGCTCATATAATTGAATATTATAAATATCCCAAAAATCATTAATACCATCAGCATTAGGAGTAAATACAGATGGGATAAACAAACAATTGTTCCACTGTTGAGATCCAAATTCTAATTTACAATTCTCATCAGATATATCTATTTGCTCAGTAAACTGACAACCATACTCATCAATCATGGTAACATAGTATGTACCATAAGATAATCCTCCTATCGCATAATCAGTAGTATCCTCTAATAATTGTAGATATTCCTGATGATAATCAACTAAAACATTAGGATCTGGAATATTATTTAACCACTCATCATTTACAAAATAAAAATCTTCTGTATTAGTTAAATTGTTATCAAATTGTATAGTATCTAATTCATTTGTGTCAGGCAAACAATCTAACACATTATTTTGAGCATATAATATATCAATACTAATATTGTCATCATAACTCACTGGGGGTGAAAAAATTTCATAACTGTTTGGCTCCCCCCCATACAACACATCATCTGATACACTTAAAAAGGTGTAGGCAAAACCTCCATTACTAGATTCTTGACATTCAGGACAAAATCCGACAATATCAACATTGAAATCTGACAAGAACGGAACCTCATAATAATGCCCATTATTTTCAAACACACAACCATTTCCGTCAATTAATGCAATAGAATATGCAGTTCCGGCCTCTAGATTTGGTATAATATAACTAGTATTCACATCACCCCAATCATTAACTGTTTCATATAACTCTCCATCAACATATATAGAGTATGGGAAAATAGTATTTGGAACAAAAGAATTAGGGTCTATTAAAATAGAACCATTATTACTAAGAGAATCACAAGAATTATTTAATTCCCAATAACAATTCCCTGGTTCTGTTGAAACAGCAAAATCAGGAATTACCTCATTAACAAAAAACGGGCCAGCAAAACCAATACAACCAACTGAATCGGTAACAAAAACCTCGTATTCACCTGGAGGTGCAGATTCATACAAGCCATAATTGGCGCCATTATAATCAACATCAAAATTTAAAACACCATCTAGATCTACATCTTCACCTTCTTCACCATATATTGTAGCATCTAAATAATTAAAAACACCATCACCGTCTATATCACCATCTTCACTATTCAAATAACCATCACCATCTACATCTGGATCATAATCTGGAACTCCATTATTATTCCAATCATTAGAGCTATAATCAAATCCATTATAAATTTCAAACTCATATGAAAAACCCGGATCGGATACACTTGAAATAATAATATTATAAGGGGGGATACCATTTATATTTAAAATTGAATTAACAAGAATAGATCCATTGAAACCACAATCAGCATCATTGGTAACAACACCTAATTCAATAGGCAGTTCATTATTAATACCAACATCAACGCCAAAAGACACATCACACCCAAGAGCATCAACAATATGCATATCATATTCACCTCCTGACAAACCAAAAAAGAAAATACTATCACCATTTACTGTACCATTCTGAACAAAAACACCATTTGTCTCAGTTAAAAATGGAGTTCCATAGGGTTCTGTACCTCCTGAAACTTGCGCAAAAAAGGAATCTAAGTGAATAGATATTTGACCTGATTCTGTATTACCAAATGCACAATTTGCATTAGTAATTACAGTTTCATCACTAGGGAGATTAGCAATAAAAGGATTTGGCTCTGTTAAAACTATAGGATCTAAAATCAATTCGCAACCATTTTCATCAATTACGGTTAAAGAATAGTTGCCAGCTCCTAAATCAGATAAATCTTCTGTTTCTAATCCATTTGACCAAAAATAATCATAAGGAGGCGTACCTCCATTGATATTAACATCAATCATACCATCCTCCCACCCATTACAAGATATATCAGATGTGTTGACAGACACAACCTCTAACACACTTGGTTCTGAAACTACAACTACGCCAGAATATTCACAACTACTAATAAAGGACTCATCCTCTGGAACATCTACCTGAATAGAAAAAGTATAATTTCCAGCAGGAAGATTATTTAAATCCTCATTATCTGATTGGTCTGACAAATCAATGAAATTACCATTAGTATCAACACCAATCCAATTATATATATAGTTTATATTCATTGAATAATCTGATTCAGCAATAATATTATTGTCAGAATCCACCGTGTTCCAAGTATAACTATAATTAGAAGGCGTATTCGTATTTATATTAATAAACCCATCATTATCACCATAGCAAGATATCCCATAACCATTATAATCGGATTGATTTTGAACATAAAACTCAATCGGATCTGATTCTCCTATAACAATAGTGTGAATAATAGGTCCACATCCATTTTCATCATTTACTGTAACCTGATACTCTCCAGCAGATAAATTTTCTACCACATTCATATTGTCATATTCTGGTAAATAATCGCCATTATAATTCCACAAATATGTATATGGTCCATCAGAGGGAGTTCCACCATACGTGTTAATTGCAATCACCCCTGTATTATCGCCTGGGCAATATATCCACAACTCTGAATCAAAAGGATTAAAATCAGACTCTAAAATTGGGGTATCAGGAATTAAATGCTGACCTTGAGGTGTACAGCAACCATTTGCATCAATACTATATAAATAATAATTTCCTGCACCAAGATTATTGATATCAAGGGCATTAGATGTATTCAAATTATTACAATTTTGAGAATTAGGATACCAATACAAATCAGCTGGACCAGTGTCACCTGAATACACATAATAATTTGAACCTATCACATCTGGATCCGACCAAAGAATAACATCACCATTACAAGGCAGAGGATTTGTCACAACAGTCCAATCAATTACAGATGGTTGTTCTATAGTAATATCTTCAAAAATTACTGGACAAACTCCATCAGATATTTCAATTTCATAATCACCAGCACAAACATTAGACAATATATATGTATCATTTATACCCGGGACCAGTACTTCTGGAGGAAAAGAAGCTCCACCTAAAGGTGTAATAATAATAGTATAATAATCACCTTCGCCACCATATGGTTGAACAACAATCTCTCCATCACAAGCAGAATTACAATTAACATCAAAATATGATACACCCGAAAATAAAAGACTTTCTGGCTCTTCAATGGTAAATTCATGTTCAAAAACACAATCATTTGCATCAGTTATAACAACCACATAATCACCTGCATACAATGAAGATGCTATCAATGCATTTGGACTTACTGTATTAACAGGATTACCATCAGAATCAAACCATAAGACATCATAATAGGGTTCATTTTCAAATGGCGTGCCTCCAACATCCAAAGGGTCTCCACTAACATATGCACTACCTGAAGCCTCTGTACAAATAGCATCTACAGAAGCAAAAAAATCATCTGGGTTTGGCTCCAATATGGTGTTAATTGAAAAACAGTCAGTAGTCAAACATCCAAAATTATCTTCTATTAACATAACATAATCACCACCAGATAAATTTTGAATATCAAAAGACATATTCAGTTCAAAAGTGTTTTCAATTGTAAATTGTTGAATAATTGCATCAGAATTAAAAACACAATCACCATTTACATCTTGAGCTAGTGAAACAAGTCCAAAAGAATTGAATAAATCAGGATTATAAGAGTTTTCAAATTCAACATTTACTAATCCAAATTCATTATTACAAGATGGATTTATGATTTCAACATCAGTAATCTCAATGTCATTTAATATATTTTCAAGTTCAAATGAAAATATATCAACACAGCCAACTGAATCCTCCACCATAAATTCATATGATCCCGAAGGAAGATTCTCATAACTAAAATTACTCAAACTATAATTTAATTCTTGTGCAAATAACGTGTTGTCTAAACTCAACATAATATCATATGGCGGTAAACCACCTGGAAATTCAAACTCTGCTAAACCATCAACCCCACATCCAGCTGGAATCACATTACTAGAAATCAATGGCTCCGATTCACTAATACATATATTTACAGTAGTTATACATTCAACTGATGTATTTTCTTCCCAATTGGAATCATAAATATTTACTGTATAACAACCAGCACAAAGTCCATTAAATAAACCATCATTAGTTGAAAAAACTAATTCCCCTATATCATTAATTAACTCATAATTAAAAGGAGGAACACCTGCATTAACGTTAAATAAAATTTGCCCATCACATGTATTAGCACACACATATTGAGTAAAAGAAAAACTCGAGTTAATTTCACCATTACCATCTAAATCCTCAAAAAACTCTATTGGTGTAGGCTCAACAATCTGTATTTGATCAGGGTATTCAAAAACACAACCATCACTATCAGTAACAATCAAAGAATAGAATCCTGCTGACAATTCATCTAAATCTTCCTCAAAAGATTGAAAACTTGAATCTTCTTTTGTCCAATTATAAGTATAATCCCCAGATCCACCAATTACAGTAATATCAATTGAAGCATCATTAAATAAAAAGCTAAAACAACTGGATGATTGAACATCATCAACAGTAACTTGTATTGGATCAGGCTCAGTGATTTCAAATTGTAAAGTCTGATCTCCACAACCAAGTTCTGAGATAACATCTACGGTATACACACCTGGAGATAAATTTGTTAAATCTTCATCTATAGAGCCGTTACTCCACACATATGAGAAGTTACCTGGCCCTAAAACAGTAAGATCAATAAATCCATTTTCATCACCATAACATAAAACATTTTCATATTCAAAAGAAACCGAAAACTCATCAGGCTCAAGAATTTCTTGGACAAAAATTTCCTCGCAACCAACATCATCTACAACAGTTACAGTATAAACCCCTGCTTCTAAATTATAAATATCTTCTGTATCGCCTCCATTTGACCAAGAAACCTGATAAGGAGGCACTCCACCATTAACACTTAATTCTATAAATCCATCATTATCACCAAAGCATAATAAATCTAAAAATGCTGAATCTACCTGAACAACAAGTTCATCAGGTTGAGTAATAGTGAATAACGAATCTAATGAACCACAATCATTGGTAATAGAGATCAAATACTCACCAATATCTAAACCTGAGACACTAATTGGAGAAGAAGCATCTCCTGATTGCACAACCACACCGCCTAAAGATAAATTGTATGTTTGAGTAATTAGAGAGTCTGCAGAAAAATAAATATCAACAGCACCATCACCATCAGAAAAACAAGCAATATTGGTAATTGAAATTGAATCAATGATTAAATCATTATATTCTTCGATTTGAAAAAATTCTAAAAGCGTTTCACATCCATCACCATTATTAGAAAGACCAATCAAATAATAATCAGTTGGACAAAGCGAATCTATGGATAAAGATGAAGACTCAATCAAAATACTATAGGCTGAAATAGAAGTTAAATCATCTGTTACATTTAAAACTCCATCACCATCAATATCAGGATCATCTTGATTCAAAACCCCATCTCCGTCAATATCTAAATCAAGAATATTACCATTTTCATCTAAATTATTAACCCCATCACCATCTATGTCTGCTATAGAATAATACAAGGTCCAATCATCAAAACTAAATGCATTTGACGATTCATCGGGAACAAAAGTGATTTGACCATCACATGAAGAATAACATGCAGGATTATTTGATTCAACATCTAAACCAATATCCAAAGACCAATTTAATGTTTGAGACTGAGTGACGGAACAGCCATTAACATCAGTAACAACTAAATAATAATTACCAAAGTTAGATACACCCACAAAAGTTGCATCAGATCCTGAGTCAACTAATGGGTCTAATACTTGATCCAATCCATTATCATCAGCATCATAATACCATTCATAAAAATATGGAGACTCACCTCCACTTGGGTCCCCTATTACATACAGATAACTATCTTGACCTGGACATACTGCGTCTAGGCCTGTATTCACATTCAAATTTTCTAATTCTACAACATTTAATACGTTTTCAACGACACATCCAGCATCACTTATAGTAGATACAGAAAAGTTCCCTTCTTGAGTGAATGATATTATAGGAGAATTAACTAAAATAACATCCCCGGAATTATTATCAGTCCAAGTATATGTATAATTTCCACCTCCGCCAGATGGGCTCACAGAAACAGACGAAACATCACCAGAACAAAAACCAATTTCTCCGTCTTCAACCAAGATTCCATTATTAAAAACATCAACAACTAACTCCTGAATTTCGCCAAATAAAATACTAAAATCATAATTAATAACACAATCACTTTCATCACTAACAGATAAAGAATAATCACCATTACAAAGATTATCCAAAGTAAAAGAACTAATATCTATTGCCTCATTAAATAAATTAGTAGTTCCATCAGGATTAGTAAGTAGGATTTCATATCCCCCTACACCGTCAGAAATATCTTCTATTGTTAATTCACCACCACATTCTACAAACTCCGTATTAGGATCATCAAAGTTATTACAATAAGTAATAATTGGTTCTGAAACAATTAAGCCACCATTGGAATTAATATTAAATGTTTCCTGATTAACACAACCATAAAAATCTGTGACTACTAAAGTATATGAACCAATAGTCAAATTAACAATATCCTCAATTGTATCACCATTTGACCAACTATATGAATATGACTCAACGCTACCAGTGACAGAAACATTTAAACTTCCTAAATCCGTACCACATTCCAACTCAGTAATGGAGTTAGAATCAACTACTATGTCAATTAATTCAGGCTCAGTAATTTCTATAGAGATTATTTCTTCACACCCATTTTCATCAGTAGCTGTTATTGTATATGTTCCAGCTGATAAATTAGACACATCTTCTGTGTCTTCACCATTTGACCACTCATATGTATAAACACCGGTGCCACCTGTTAATGTTATGTCTATAGAACCATCACTGACCCCATTACATGAAACACCATAATCTGTATAATCGGAAGTTAAAGCAGAAATCGATATTATATCAGGTTCGGTAATTTCTACAGAGATTGTTTCTGCACACCCATTTTCATCAATTGCCGTTATTGTATATGTTCCAGCCGATAAATTAGACACATCTTCTGTGTCTTCACCATTTGACCACTCATAATTATAAATACCAGTACCACCTGTTACTGTTATATCTATAGAACCATCACTGGCCCCATTACATGAAACACCATAACCTGTATAATCAGAATTTAAAGCAGAAATCGACATTATATCAGGTTCAGTAATTTCAAACTCAAAGTTTTCTTGACAACCTTCACTATCAGTAATAGTTAAAGTATAAATACCTGCAGACAAATCAATAATATTCTGTTCTGTTTGACCTGTTGACCAATCAAAAATATATCCTTCACCACTACCACCAGTTACTGAATTAACTTCAATAAATCCATTAGAATCTCCATTACATAAAACACCAAAACCATTAAAATTAGACACAACTGCATCGATTTCAATTTGTGGTGGTGCAGTTAAATTAAATGTTGTAGACGCTTCACACCCATTAGAGTCAGAAATAAAAAGCTCAAAAAACCCTTCACCAAGGTTTGTAAATAATTCTTGACTATATGGGGGGGTTCCACCTGAAACCTCAAGTGATACTACACCATCTTCAAGGCCAAAACAAGATGGATCAGTTGCTACAGTGGCTGCAACATAAAAACTATCCGGTTCAGACAAAATAAAATCATAAACATAAGTACACGGCACTCCAGTATCTTCAACTGTTAAGGTATATGTTCCAGCAGGTAGATTTTCTATATTTTGGCCTTCATCAATAAACACCCCTTCAGCGGAAAAAGAATCTTCAATAACATCCCAATTGTATACAAATGGACCTTGTCCTCCACTAAATGTAGTGACTATAGAGCCATCAGTAAAATTAAAACAAGATGCATCAGATTCTTCAGAAAATAATTGAAAATCATCTGATTCATTGATTGAAAAGAATTCCACACTACAACTACAAATATCCTCTTCTTCATTCACAGTAGTAGATAAATCATCTTCACAATAATAAATAATTACAGCAGTGAAATCCATTGTGCCATCTCCATTCCAATCAGCAGACCAACCGGGATCATAAAATGGATTATCATCGCCTTCTTCTGAAATACCATATTCGACTAATGCATATGGATCATCTATATTATCATAAAAACATCCATCACCATCACTATCTACTGAAATTAAATCACCCAAAACGTTAACTTGATTTTCCCAAATATCTCGCCAAAAAACCTGCAAAAAAGCTCCAGAATAACCCAAACCTAAACCATTATAGTCTACTGTTGGTAATTCAACCTGAGTACAACCAGCTCCTTCTTCAGCATACTCTGGACAAAGCGGTAAATTCAAGTATAATGGTTGAATAAAATCAACTCCAGTAACAGATGAGGTGAATGTGTAATTAATTGTTGAATCTAATTCAACAAGTGAAAACGGAATATCAAATGGTGGGTCACATTGAGCATAAGCATTATTAACAAAACATGCAGAAACAAATAGAAAAAAAATAAATTTATTAACTACATATAATAGATTCACCACATATGAAAAAATTCCCCCTTGAAACATATTTTTTTTTAATCAACAATATAATCTTACAATATAAGAAATTATGACTACAAAAAATATGGAAAAAAATATTTTATTAATTAATTTTTACAAAATGATTGTTTTCAATCCAACCATCTTTGCCATCTGATAAAAGCACCCTGCTCCAATCATCTACTACATCGATAATTTCAAACTTCAGTCCTTCATGAATAATAAATTGATTAGTAGCATTGAAAGATGGGGCTGTTTTGACATAAGTGTTTTGAGAAACTAACACAGCAAAGACATCTTGCTGCTGATAAGAACTCATATAAAACAAGAAACAAACGACCAATAAAAATGGAAACAAAAATAAAAGAGACTTGACAGTCAGGGATTTCACATAAGAGGATGACGAAAAAAGAAATATGAGGAATAGAACAAGATTCACATACATTACAATAATCAAAACAAAAGCCCAACTATTATTAGATAAAGCCAATATAATCTTATTCATAAATTTCATTAGAAAAAACTGGGGCAAGGGATTTATTTCATCTATCAGCTGAGTTTCCAAAAAGCTAATATTATAAGAGATATCATCTAGTAAACTATTATCAGAAACAGCGGAGTTTTTCGCTTTTTCATAATAAAGCCTAGCATAACCCAACTTATCTAACCTATAGTAAGCATTTCCTATATTATAATATAATATCTGATTACTAATATTTTGATCTACAATAGACAAATACCCATCGACTGCATTTTCAAAATGATTAGCTAAATATAATTTATTAGACTCTTTGAAAATAGAATCAATAATTTGAGAATCGCTTTTATCAAAACCCCAACAAGCAGAAGTTAAAACAAGTGTTAATATAAAACAGATGTGTTTCATTGTGACTTTTCAATTTTATTAATTAAATCTAAAACACCAGTATATAAATCATCCATTCTTATATTTTCTTCATGCGCCGAATATCTATATAATTCTAAACGTTTTATGGCGTCCAAATAATCCATCACAATATCTTGAGGAATATTATTAATAATCAAAACCTCTTTGATTTTTTCAGTTCCTAAAGCAACTTTTTCAATTGAAAATTTAGTTGAGACATACATAAATAAAATATCTAATAATTCTGAATAAAATTTTTGATAATCACCGTTTTCTAATAATTTTCTTGCAGACACTAATCGTTTATGAACTAATTGAAAAAGATTTGGACCGAAAGAAATATACTTATTTAAATAACCCTTTTTATATAAAATAGATAAAAATAATATTAAAAATGGGATAAAAACGAGAATGTAAAACACAATACTAAATGCAAACCTTTTTGAAAAAGAAGCAGATTCATAATTAGTTTGAATAAATCTAATATCTTCACTGATCAAGCCAATCTTTTCTTTAGTTACAAATCTTTCAGTATCATTATCATTATCAAATCTAGCACCACCAACCTTTATAGTTTTTGGATTTGCATTTAAAACCACATATTTTTCAGTCTTTGGATTGAAAAAATTAAAATCTACAATTGGTAAACTATATACCCCCCTATTTCTTGGAACAACTATATACTCCTCTTTTTTATAACCGCTTACCCCCCTGCTAGTAATTTTTATATTGTCTGAATTTTTGGGATCAAAAACCTCCAAGGCATCATCAAAATTTACTGATGGGGCAGTTAGTAAATTTAAATTACCAGACCCTGATACTTCTACTGAAAAAATAATAGATTCATTCACATTAATGGAATCCTTATCTAGTTTGGTTTTGAGCGAAAAACTACCTACAGCACCTGAAAAATCTTTAGGCTTCCCCATACTTGGTAACTCTAATACATCAACAACAATATTGTTTGAATTAAGTGTATAATTCACGCTTTCTGATGTCATCATATTAAAAAAATCTCGTTTATTAGTTGGCACACTAGCAACTAAATCTAGACTAAGTCCATTAATTGTTTGGCTTCCTGTTTTTTGAGGTATTAAAACAACTTGTTTTATAACAACAGAATTATAGTCTTCATTTTTATATCGTGTTTTTTTTGCATCACCAGTAACATCTATGTCATTTGCCCAAAAACCACTATACTTAATAGAATTTTGAGAAATATTGCGAATATTTAAATTAAAATATAATTGATAAGTTAATATTATAGGTTCCCCCACATAACATTTTGATTTATTCACCTTTGCTACCAAATGGACTTTTCTAGCAACTATATCATATGGAGTATTTGGTTTTTTTGATACAGAACCCTTCTCCACCTGAATAGTAATTGGTTGTGTTCCAATTGTGTTTCCTTTGGATTTAATAGATGCTGGCAAGATGGTAAAGACACCTGTGTTTTTAGGTCTCAATACATATGTAAATGTTAACTGTTGACTCATAACCCCGTTTACTATTGAGGTGCTACTAGACTTACTGGGTCCACGCAAAACATGAAAATCAGAAAAAGGTGGAGGCGAAAAATTCCTCCCATTATCATCTAAAGTGAAAGAAATCTCAAAACTATCATTCAATCCAACTTTCTTAGTACTAACTTGTGCTTCAAAATTTTGTCCAAAAAAAATCTGAGGCAACATAAATAGTAAAAACAATCTCATATCACCAGTCTTTTTCAATTTGTTTATTTTTTTGTTTCGAAAAATTTATTTTTCGCATTTTTTCTTGTACTTCTTTTTCTTCTCTATCTAAAGCTTCTAACATTCGCTGTATATCTTCTTTAGACAATTGACCACCTAATGACTCACTATCAAAGTCTTCCTGTTCTTTTTGAGTAGAATTAGATTTTCCACCTTCTTTAGACTCATCATCATCCTTTTCTTTTTTGTTTTCATTTTCTTCCTCTTCTCCGTCTGTTTGACCTGAATTTTGTTTTTCTTGTTTTTCTTTATCTCTTTCCTGATCATTATTCTGATTTTGCTTTTGTTTCTGTAAAAGCCTCAATGCTTTTGACAGATTATGCCGAGCTTCTTCATCAGAAGGATTAATTTTTAAGCAATTTTTATAAGAATTAATCGCATTATTAAGACTTTCGTTAATCAGATTTGGATCTTGCGTATTATCATTTGCCATCATCATGTGATTATTACCCATATTGTAATAGACTTCAGACTTAAAAATACTATCATGCGTTGTTTTAATCATATCATTCAACAAATCTAAAGACTCATTATAGCGACCCTGTTTAAACAAACTGTTTGAAAGGTTAAATTTAGCTTCATTAAATGACTTGTTTTCAGATAATGATTTACGATATTGAATTTCTGCTTCCGGATATAAATTATCTTTATAATTCACATTACCGTCTCGAGCCATCTTTCTAGGATTTGGATCCTGAGAAGAATGAGTTTGTTGATTAATAATATCTTTTCTCTCTAACTGCACACTAACATCATTGCATCTTTCGTCTCTTTTTGGGGGACTATCACCACCTTGACCCACCTCCATGTCTCTAAGATGACAGCAATACAAACAAGCTTCCTCATGACTAACCCCCATACTCCTACTAATCTCAATAAGTTCCTTTAAATCTGTACAACAACCACTTTGAGCAACAGAATTACTAAATAAAAAAAATACAAAAAGATATATTATAGACTTCATCTATTTAATTATTTTTCGAATAAAATTAATTTTCTTCTGAATGAACATCAAATCTAAAAAAATAAAAAATAAAGCAAAACCCAAAAACCACTGAAATTGATCTTCATAGTCTGAAAAAATTTGCTCATCTTTTAATGTTTTATCTAAACCCTCGATATTTGTAAAAATAAAATCAACCGCCTGCTGAGTGTCTTTTGTTTTTATAAAATCCCCATTTGTTGAGGCTGCTATATTTTTTAACATTTTTGAATTTGATTGAGAAATAACTACATCACCATTAGAATCTGTCTTGTAAGACACACCTCGATTTGTTGGAATGGGAATCGGGCCACCGCCCTGAGTACCTATATTAACTGATGAAATAATGATATTATTTGTAGATAATTGAGCTAACTCATCATCAAAATTACCTTCATGATCTTCCCCATCAGTAATAAGAAATAAAATTTTACTTCTTTCGTCGTTATCAAAAAATGAATCCGCTAATAAAATTGCACTAGAAACATCTGTTCCTTGGGAAGGAACAATATCAGTGTCTATTGTTTTCACTAATAATTTTGCCATTGAATAATCAAATGTTAATGGCATTAATGGATATGCTTGTCCAGCATATACAATTAAACCTAGTCTATCTGAAATTAACCCGTCAATAGATTTAGATATAATTTGAATAGACTTCAACAGCCTATTAGGTGCCACGTCTTCAACTAACATGCTTTTAGAAACATCTAATGCAAAAATAACATCTACCCCCTCCCTTTTTACTGTTTTTAATTTTGTACCTATTCGAGGTCCAGCCATAGCAAAAATCAAACAGACAATAGCAATTAATTTAAATATGAAATGAATAAATTTCACTGAAACACTGTAGTCAGGATTTATTTTAGAAAAAATATCAATATTAAATTTATTATGCACAATATTTTTCTGCCATTTATAGTAAACGAAGAATAACACCAAAACAGGAATTACAATAAATATCAAATACAATAAATCAGGCTTAGCAAAATCCATCATACAATTCTTTTTAAAACACTATAATTCAACACTAATTCCAACAGAAAACAAATAAATGCTAAACAGCAAAATAAAAAATATTTTTCAGTCACACTATAAAATTTCAATTCCTCGATTTCGGTCTTTTGAAGTGAATTTATTTCTTGATAAACTTTTGCCAATTCACTTTTTTTATCTGCACGGAAATAAATCCCATTCGTCGTATCTGCAACTATGGAAAGCATATCTTCATCAATTTGTGCTGGAACATCGAGATACATCGTGTTCCCAAAGATATCTACACCAGCTGGATAAGGTGCAGTACCATAAGACCCAACACCAACAGTATAAGTTTGAATAGAATATTCACGTGCAATATCAGCAGCTGTAATAGGGTCTATAAAACCTGTATTATTCTCACCATCAGTAAGTAAAATAATTATTTTACTATCTGCTTTACTATCTTTTAGTCTATTCACACAATTTGCTAAACCAAGACCTATGGCAGTACCATCATCTATCAAACCCGTTTTTACTTTTTTCATCATATTAATCACAATATCATGATCTGTTGTTAAAGGACACTGAGTAAAGCTTTCACCAGAATAAATAACTAGACCTATTCTATCATTTTGACGTTTTTTAATAAATTCAATAGCTAATTCCTTTGCAGCTTCTAATCTATTGGGCTTAAAATCTTCTGCCAACATACTAGTCGAAACATCCATGGCAATCATAATATCAATACCTTCTTTTTTTAAAGTATCAGTGCTGACTGTCGTAGACTGTGGGCGTGCCAAGGCAAATACTATCAAAATGATAGACAAAATACGCAACACAAATAAAACATGATACAATTTTGATCTCCAACCATATGATACATTTTTTTTAGGCAACGTAAATATTATACTAGAATACTGATACTTGTCCCTTAAAAAATAAAAGAAAATCGAAATAGGTATTAAAACCAGTAACCAGAAAAAATGTGGATGTAAAAAAGCCATTTTATGTCAGAAATTTATAAATCAAGTACAGCATTAAAAGAGGTATAGTAATAATCAAGATACCATGTATTTTCTTTTTTATTTTTTCACGATTCAAATCATTTTCTTTATGAATTAAAGCTTTTCTTTCTTCACTTATCTCTTCATCAATATTAGAACACACTCCATGTTCCTTTATATACGTTCTAATTTTAGATAAAAATATTTTGCTTTGATCTATTTCAGGTGTTCCCTTTGCAAACTTAACGATATCACAATTTCTAAAAAAAGCACTAAACCAACTTTCATCAAGATTTTTTGAAGTTAATAATATTTTTAAATCATAGGTATCTGATTCAAGAGCAGGAATATTAAACCGTTTCTCTAAATATCCTCTATATATTTCAGACAATCTTGTATAAAAAGATTTAAAATCTTGGTTTTTCAAATAATCTTTTGATTCCAACTCAGTTAATTTATTCAAGTAATCTATATCAATTGGTGTTTTTGGCTCTAAAGCTGATGCAAAGGGAGTTTTATTTTGATATTTCAACCAAGAATAAATCCATATCAATAATAAGAATACGAAAAATAATATATCTACAACATAATAAACTAACTCTTTAAATAGAAAAGGTATCTGCTTCACAGGCTTTATATCCAGTATTGTATCTGTACTATCTAATTCTACGGGTAAAAAATTAATAGTAATACTATTAGTATTCAAACTATCATTGTGATTACTTAAAAACATAGGTGAAGGAATTGAAAAAGAACCTGTATCAAAAGCAGTCAATAAAAATCTCTTAAAAACATATGGGTTTTCTTCTGCAGACACTGCTATATTTGGCGAATTTAAAAGCTCAAATTCATGAAAAACAGTATCTAATTGACTCCAAAAAACAGAGGAAGAATCCATCTCATAAGACTTAACTGTTACAGAAAATCTTTCACCTATCCGTAATTTATTTGTGTCTACTTCAAATACAATATTTTGAGACAGTAAAGAAGTTGAAATTAATAATATATAAAACAAAAAATCCTTCATTTTCTTTGAAACAACTCTAATAATTTAATGATATATGAATCTTTTGTAGAAACATCAATAAAAGAAGCACCCGTTTTTAAAAAAGTTGTTTGAAAATAACTTGATTTCTCTTTATACGACATTTCTATTTCATCACGCACAAGCTGACTAGAAGTATCTACCCAATGATAAGATTCTGTTTCTGGGTCAAAAAATAAACTCAAACCAAAAGAAAACATTTTTTCTTCAAATTGATCAAAAATTCTGATGCCATGTAAATCATGCTTTTTTGAGACAAAACTAATTGGTGTTTCAAAATTATTATCTACAAAATCTGAAAGTAAAAACACAATAGATTTCTTTTTAATCACATTATTCAAATACTTACAGGCTTTTGAAATATTTGTTTTTTTGCTTTTTGGTTTTAAATGAATTAATTCTCTAAGAATTCTTAAAATATGTTTTTTACCTTTTTTAGGTGATATAAAAAGTTCAATTTCATCTGTAAAAAACAACACACCAACTTTATCGTTATTTTGCATAGCTGAAAATGCCAATACAGCACAAATTTCTATTATCATGTCTTTTTTCAACATAGAAGATGAACCAAATAAAGAAGATGCA
>NZWM01000011.1 GCA_002698365.1 Flavobacteriales bacterium
GTATGATGATGGCCCAGTTGAAAAAAAGTATGTTGTTAAGAAGTAAATAGGATTTTTTTCTTTTGCATATTATTGGATTCTTTTAGGGTTGTCCTTAATGAATTGCTGCCAACTTGTTTTCGAATTGGAAACTAAGTGATTTTTTTGAAGAGCATGGCATACTGCTACTGCTAATCCGTCTGTAGCATCTAAGTATTTAGGAGTTTCTTGGAGTTTAAGCATATTGACTAACATTCCTGCAACTTGTTCTTTTGACGCTTGTCCTCTGCCTGTGATAGCCATTTTAATTTTTTTAGGAGCATACTCTGTGATGGGAATATGGTTTACTACACTGGCAATAATCGCTGCACCTTGTGCTCTACCTAGTTTAAGCATTGATTGAGCATTTTTACTATAAAAAGGTGCTTCTATAGCTATTTCATCAGGAAGATAAGTATCTATAATTTGATTAGTAGTTTCAAAAATCTTTTTCAGTTTTAATTGGTGGGATTTTATTTTACTTAGCAAGACAACATCTAAACATAAAAAATCAATTTTTTGATTAGATTTTTTAATGACACCATAGCCCATAATATTAGTTCCGGGATCTATTCCAAGTATAATTTTATCTTTTTTCATTATTCATATAAATATACTAAATAGCAATACTATATTTAGTATATTCATAATCAAATGAAATCAAATAAGTCTTTAAATAGAATTGTTATAGAAAAGATTTTATCTAATAAAATTTCATTATTATCCATATTTTTTATTATTCTTTTCTTTTTTCTTGCTGTATTTTCATATCAATTTATGCCAGATAACACTCCAATGGCAAATAATATACAGTTGTCAATTGCAAAGGAGAAGCCTGGTTTTAAAGCAAATTTTTTATTATTGAAAAAAGATTCTGTGTATAATACGAAAAATAATATTCATCAATTTTTCTTTGGTAAGGATCAACCTTATACTGAAATAGTTATTTCAGATTTTCATCATTCAAATGACACTATATATTATGCATTATATAATTCTTCTATTAAGGAAAATCAAAAAATTCATATTAATAAAGCTTTTATTGGAACTGATGGGACTTTTGTTAATGAAAAATCTTTTTTGTTTGGAACTGATAAATATGGCAGAGATTTATTGAGTAGAGTTATTTTAGGCACACGGGTTTCTTTTTCTGTAGGTTTTGTCTCAGTCCTTATTTCATTGTTAATTGGTGTTTTTTTCGGTATGATGGCTGGTTATTATGGAGGTAAAATAGATCTTGTTATTTGTTGGCTTATTAATGTGGTATGGTCGATACCCACTCTTTTATTAGTTATTGCAATTAGTATTATACTTGGAAAGGGTTTTTGGCAAGTCTTTGTTGCTGTTGGTTTGACTATGTGGGTAGAAGTAGCTCGCGTTACTAGAGGTGAAGTGTTGAAGGTTTCGAGATTGCCATATATTGAAGCTGTACAATCTTTTGGTGTTAACGATGTTAAAATAATGTGGAAACATATACTCCCAAATATTGTGAATCCTATTATTATTATTTGTGCAGCTAATTTTGCTACTTCTGTATTGTTGGAATCAGGATTAAGTTTTTTAGGAATCGGTGTTCAGCCACCGGTCCCATCTTGGGGAATGATTATTAGAAATCATTATGGTTTTATAATCATGGAAAAAGCATATTTGGCCTTAATTCCTGGGCTATGTATAGTTATACTTGTATTGTCATTTATGTTATTAGGTAATGGACTTAGAGATGCATTGGATACTAAGTCTAAAAAATAAGTAGTGATGTTGAAAAAATTACTATACCGATTAACATGATAATTAGCGTGTATGGTAAAATTTCTTTTGCTTTTAATTGTGTAATTCCTAATAGTGGCAATGCCCAAAATGGTTGTAACATATTTGTTAATTGATCTCCATATGCTAATGCCATAATACTTTTTGGTATTGAGACACCTAGTTCAATTGATGATTGTAATACAATAGCACCTTGGACTGCCCATTGGCCACCTCCACTTGGAACAAATATGTTAACTAACCCCCCACTTAGCATGGTGAAAATGGGGTAAGTTGTATGAGTTGAAATATTTACAAAAAAATTAGCACAGATATCTACCAATCCACTGGCATTCATAATCCCCATTATTCCAAAGTATAGAGGAAACTGAATTAAAATACCACTTGCACTTACGATTGCTTCATTTACTGCGGATAAAAATGTATTAAAGTTATTATGAAAAAATATTGCTAATCCCAATAATAGTAAATTCACAAAGTTTGGGGTAATAAAAGAGAATGAGGCGCCAGAAGAGCTTGCGGTTATGATTGCTACTATAAGAATGAGCAGTCCAATTATTTTAGAAAAAACACCTGAGTAATCTAATTTTTCTGCTCCAAATAATTTTTTCTTTTCTTTTTTTGTTTCTGTACTGATGAATTTGAATCTTGTTTTGGGTGAGTGTTTTCCAATGTAAAATAAAATGGTTGGAATTAGTAATATTAATAATATACTTACTACTATATTCATGGTTGAAAAAATGGTTTCTGAAAAATGAATCCCATTTTTAGGTAGTTGGTTCAGAATAACTTCATTCGAAATAATTTCTGAAAAGTGATTTTTTTCAGCGATTTTCAATGGTATTGACCCTGAGATTCCTCCATGCCAGACCATTAATCCTGAGTAGCCTGCAGCTCCAATTAGTGGATAGTTTAAATCTATGTTTTTTTCTAATGCATGTTCTCCTACTTTTCTTGCTAAAATTGCACCAAATATTAAACCTAAACCCCAGTTGAAAAGACTTACAGTAATTGTGGCACATGCAACGATAAATGCGGCATTGGCTGTATTTGTACATAAATGAGTTATGTTTTTAATGATTGTTTTAAACATCTCAGTTAATGCAATTACGTAGCCTAAGACAAGCATCAGCATCATTTGCATTGCAAAATTCATTAGATACGGGTTCCATAGTCCTTTTTCCCAAAAACTAGAGATTTCAATCAATTTTTTATCTGTAAAAACTAATGCTGTAACTATGATAAGTAAAGTTAAAAGTATAGCAATCGAAAAAGGACTTGGTAAAGCCTTTTGTAATATGTTTTCTATTTTTTTTACCATTTTAAAAAGGTAAATTTTCTTCGTTTGTTGCTTCAGTACTGTCTTCCTTGTTGCCGTCAGCAATTTTCCAAGCATCAATATTGTGATAATATCGACCATTATATTCTCTTGAAGAAACATTAAAGAAAACTTCTATTACGTCTCCTAATTGATAGGCTTCTAGTAATTTGATTTTTTCTTCACCAAAAAGTTGAAAGCAAATTTGATTATTGTATTCGGCACTTGTTTTTAATAAAAATGTTTGTTTAATCCATTTTTTTCCATCTTTGCTCTCTATGTTTTCAACTTCGTTTTTTTTTATTAAAGAACCTTTTATAGATAATATATTCATCTTTTTTAAATTATTATGTTTTTGGTTTTTCTATTTGAAATATTGCATTTTCAAATCCTTTAGAATACCAATTGCCGCCAAGTCTTCCTACTAGTTTAATTTTATTTGGATCAATTTGATTTTTTTTATCTAAAATGTCTTCACTAATATGCATTAAAATGATTTCACAAATGATTAGATTTCCTGCTCCTCCATTTTCTCCTAGTTCAATAATTTGATTTACTTTACATTCCATTTGAACAGGAGATTCTTGAACCCTAAAGGGTTTTATTTTTTTTGATGGAATTGGAGTTAGGTCAGATTTGATAAACTCATCTATTTCTTTTGGGTATTCTGTACTTGCTAAAGATGCTTTCTGAACCAAATCAGAAGTGACGACATTGATAACAACTTCTTGAATTTCTTTTATGTTTTCTAAAGTATCTTTAGTTGTATTATTTCGTACTCTTCGTGCAGGTGAAAACACTGCAATTGGAGGGTTTGCACTAAATACATTAAAAAAACTAAACGGGCTAACATTTCTATTTCCCTTATTATCTATTGTGCTTGCTAAAGCTATTGGTCTTGGCCCAACACTAGATAATAGATGTTTGTGTAAATCTTGTACTAAAATTTTACTTGGTTCAATTTCTAACATTCTTATTGAATTTGAGCATGTTTGTATACAAAGCTATAGAATAATTATCATTTTGTGTACTTATATAGGTAATTAAATTATTTACTTAAACTTTCTTTCATTAAACAAATATATTATAGATTTGTATCATTCTTATTTAGAATAATATATTGATGCGGATATGGTGGAATTGGTAGACACGCTAGATTTAGGATCTAGTGCCGCGAGGCGTGTGGGTTCGACTCCCTCTATCCGCACCAATTTCTATTTTAATTTTTTTATGAAGATATATACAAAAAAAGGTGATGCCGGGAAAACATCTATTATAGGAGCTTCAGGACTCAACAAACATAATATTAAGATTGAAGCGTATGGTACAGTGGATGAGTTGAACTCGTTAGTTGGTTTATTGAGATCTTTTAATCATTCTGATTTTTCACCACATAAAAAGGAGTTGGTCTTTATTCAAGATACTTTGTTTAAAATAGGGTCAATTTTAGCTTCATCATCGGATGTCGATGATCCATTTTGTATTACTTTGAATCACATCAAAGAAATTGAGAAATTTATAGATAGTATTGATGGTCAGTTAGAAAAACTAACTTCTTTTATTCTGCCTGGAGGTAATATTTGGAATGGATATACTCATTTAGCTCGTGCTGTTTGTAGACGTGCTGAAAGAAGAATAACAGCTCTCAATATGGAGGAGAAAATAGACAATAATATTTTGATATTTATAAATAGACTATCTGATTATTTTTTTGTTTTAGCTCGAAAAATTAATGTTATTAATAACGTTGATGAAATCAAATGGAATGGCTAGTATTTTGATTATAATTTAAAAAAATTATATTTGCAAAATAATAGAATATTACTGATATGTCATATTGGACTTTAGAATTAGCTTCGTATCTTAGTGATGCTCCTTGGCCAGCAACTAAGGATGAATTAATTGATTATGCGATTAGATCAGGGGCCCCATTAGAAGTGGTTGAAAATTTACAATCAATGGAAGATGAAGGAGAAAGTTATGAGTCTATTGAAGAAGTGTGGCCGGATTATCCATCTTCTGATGATTTTCTTTGGAATGAAGAAGAATATTAGTTGCATCAAATTCTAACAAAATTTATTAAATGAGTTTCCTGTCAACTATTTTAAATTTTTTTGGCACAAAATCCAAAAGAGACATGAAGGAGTTAACACCTGTTGTAGATAAAGTGTTACATTATTCATCTAAATTATCTTCTTTGTCTAATGATGATTTGCGTCAAAAAACCACTCATTTTAAATTAGAAATTCAAAAAATAGTTAGCAGTTTTGATGATCAAATTAATGCTTTGAAAAAGAAAGCTTCAGAAGAAACTGATAGACAATTACAAGAAAAGTTGTATAAGGAAATAGATGATTTAAGCATTTTAAAACATAATGCAATAAATGAAAATTTAAATTCTATTAAAGAAGAGGCATTTGCTGTTATTAAAGAAACTGCTTTCCGTTTTACTCAGAATGAAACTATTTCTGTTGAGTCGACAGATCTCGATATTATTTTAAGTCAACAAGTCGACTATGTAAGTGTTAATGGTACATCTTCGATTTGGAATACTAGCTGGGATTCAGGTGGGGTTATGAAAAAATGGGAGATGGTTCATTATGATGTTCAATTAATTGGAGGACTCGTCCTTCATCAAGGTAAAATTGCTGAAATGCAAACCGGTGAAGGTAAAACATTAGTGGCTACACTTCCTATATATTTAAATGCATTAACAGGATTAGGTGTACATGTTGTTACTGTTAACGATTATCTTGCAAAACGTGATTCGGAGTGGATGGGGCCATTGTTTCAATTTCACGGATTAACTGTTGATTGTATTGATAAACACAAACCTAATTCAATTGAACGCAAGCAGGCTTATAATTGTGATATTACATATGGTACAAACAATGAATTTGGATTTGATTATTTAAGAGATAATATGTCTCGTGATTTTCATAATTTGGTGCAGAGGGAACATAATTTTGCAATTATTGACGAAGTAGATTCTGTTTTAATAGATGATGCAAGGACTCCTTTGATTATTTCTGGCCCTGTTGAAAGAGAAAGCAAGCAAGAGTTTCAAAATTTAAAACCGATTGTGCAAGCGCTAGTTCAAGAGCAAAAAAAATTAGTGAATTCAGAGTTGGTAAGTGCAAAATCTCAAATCAATGATGGCCAGGATAAGGATGGTGGAGTGAAGTTGTTTCGTGCATATAGGGGGTTGCCAAAAACTCCTGCATTAATAAAGTTTTTAAGTGAAGATGGAATCAAAACTCTACTTCAAAAAACAGAAAATTTTTATTTACAAGAACAAAGTAAGAATATGCATATTATCGATGATGAGTTATTTTTCACTATTGAAGAAAAAAATAAAAATATTGAATTAACAGATAAGGGGTTTGATTTTTTATCTAATTTGGTTGAAGATTCTGATTTTTTTATTTTACCTGATATTAGTGTAGCACTATCAAATACATCTCATATTCAACAAAAAGAAGAAATTATTAGAAATTATTCTGTGAAGAGTGAAAGAATTCACACCATGACACAATTGCTGAAAGCATATAGTCTCTTTGATAAAGATGTTGATTATGTTGTGATGGATGAAAAAGTTAAGATTGTAGATGAACAAACGGGACGTATTATGGAAGGCAGAAGGTATTCGGATGGTTTACATCAAGCAATAGAAGCTAAAGAAAATTGTAAAATTGAAGCCGCGACACAGACATTAGCTTCAGTGTCTTTGCAAAATTATTTTAGAATGTATAAGAAGCTTTCTGGTATGACTGGAACAGCAGAAACAGAGGCTGGTGAATTATGGGATATCTATAAATTAGATGTAGTATGTATTCCAACTAATAAGCCTGTTATAAGAGATGACCGAGAAGATTATGTTTATAAAACAAAACGAGAAAAATATAATGCTGTTATAAATGAAATTATTGAGTTAACTAATAATGAAAGGCCTGTTTTAGTTGGAACAACTTCGGTTGATATTTCTGAAACAATTAGTCGTTTGTTATCAAGAGAAAAAATAAAACACAATATATTAAATGCTAAGCGTCATCAACAAGAAGCTGATATAGTTGCAGAAGCGGGTTCTGCTGGCGTTGTGACCATAGCTACAAATATGGCAGGAAGAGGAACGGATATTAAATTATCAGAATTAGTAATTAAATCTGGCGGGGTAGCTATTATTGGAACAGAAAGGCATGATTCAAGACGCGTTGATAGACAACTTCGTGGTCGATCTGGAAGACAAGGAGACCCAGGTTCATCTCAATTTTTTGTTTCATTAGAAGATGATTTGATGCGAATTATGGGTTCGGATAGAATTGCTAATGTGATGGATAGAATGGGCTTAAAGGAAGGTGAAGTTATTCAACATAGTATGGTTACAAAATCAATAGAGCGTGCTCAAAAGAAAATAGAAGAAAATAATTATGGCATTAGAAAAAGATTATTAGAATATGATGATGTGATGAATTCACAAAGAGAAGTAATATATAAAAGAAGAAAAAATGCTTTGTTGGGTGAAAGAATAAATTTAGATGTTTCTAATATGGTTTATGATACTCTTTATTCTTTATTAGAAAAGCATAAAGATACAAAGAGTAAAGAGGATTTAGATTCAGATATTATAATGACGTTTTCCGATGATGATTTAATTAAAAATATTGATATTAATCAACTAGATGTTTCGATTGATGAATATGTTGTGGATTTGACAGAAACAATTCGGGAAAAATATGATCAAAAATTATTAAGAGTAAAAGAGGAAGCATTTTCTTTAATTCAAGATAGGTTTGGTGCAATTCAAAATAATAATGAAAAAAAGATATTACTTGGAATACCTTTTTCTGATGGTATTAAGGAAATTGTAATTAGGTGCCCTTTAAATGAAGTATTCGAGAGTAATGGAGAGGTTATTATTACTTCTTTTACAAGAGATGTTATTTTAGCATGTATAGATAAAGGTTGGAAAGAACATTTAAAAACCATGGATGATTTAAAGCAGTCGGTTCAATCGGCATCATATGAACAGAAAGATCCATTACTAATATATAAATTTGAATCTTTTAAATTATTTGAGTCTTTATTAGATGAAATAAATGAAAACGCTATTTCATTTTTGTTTAAAGCAAATTTAAAACATAGTAAATCAGAAGAGTTAAAGAATAAGTCAAATCAACAAGCTTTTGTAGGTCATGCTTCTCGTGGCCAAGAAGAAAGAATGTCTCCTCAAGCTGGAAACACACAAAATCAACCAAAACTTAGTCGAAGACAACGAAGAGCTCAGGAAAGAAAAATGAAAAGGTGATCTCCACTATAAATAATCAACAAGTTTTTCTAATTGTAATTTTCTAGACCCCTTAATAAATATTGACATATTACTAAAATTCTCTTTTTTTATAATATTTACAGCTTCTATGTTAGATTTTACTTTTTCACAATAACTAAAATCAATTAAGTCTTCTTTATGTTTTAATTTAGATGTTATGGTTTTATTAAATATGCTTCCTACTAGAATGACCCTGGGACGAGGTCCTATCTCTTTGGCTAATAAGTCTATGATTTCTTGATGATACTTAACCTCATCTTTTCCCAACTCTAGCATGTCTCCTAAGATAAATAACATCTTATCACCTCGGTAGTTTTGTTGACTTTTTTTATTTAAAAGAAGGTTGTAATTATTCCAATCTTTAAAATTTAGGATGCCACTGGACATACTTGTTGGGTTGGCATTATAGGCATCTAATAGAATTTTATTTTTTTTTGTTTCAATAAATTCACATCTATTATTTGCGAGTTTAAAATCATTAAGTTGTGTTCCTATAGATGGAGGTGAAATATTAAATATTTCTGCTATTTCTATTGCTGCTGAAATATTATTTATATTATGTTTTCCAATTAATTTAGTCTGTATCTCTTTTGAATGATATTGAGACCACTTGTTAGATTTTAAATTTATATTTTCTATAGTTAGAAAAGGTTTAGTGGTATATTGATATTTAAGAGGGCCGGTTGCGTTTTCGATCCAGCAAGGATTTATATAACCTCGTGTATTTTCATAATCACTTACAAGTTTGGTTAGTATTTCATCTTCGGTATTATAAATAATTGTTCTATGATGTTCTTTTAAGTATTCAAATAATTCATTTTTTGCTATTTTAATATTTTCTAAGCTGCCAAATCCTTTTAAATGAGCATCACCAATATTTGTGATGATACCATGAGTTGGTTGAGTGATTTTACAAAGTTCTTCAATTTCACCTACATGATTTGCCCCCATTTCAACAACAGCTATATCATGTTGTTTATTGATTGATAGCAGGGTTAGAGGGACTCCAATGTGATTATTAAAATTTCCTCGGGTACTTAAAGGATTGAAACTCGAATTTAATATGTGAGTTAGTATCTCTTTTGTAGTTGTTTTTCCATTTGATCCAGTAATTGCTATAATAGGTATGTTTAAAAATTTACGATGATATGTGGCCAAATTTTGTAGTGTTTGTAATGTGTTTTCTACTAAAAAAATTGCTTTATTATTCTTATTTTTCAGTAATTCTATATCATCAGACACGGCATATTTGGCTCCTTTTGAAAATGCATCTTCAATAAAATTATTACCATTAAAATTATTTCCTTGAATTGCAAAAAAAACAGCATTTTTTATTTCTTCTGATCTAGAATCAATACAAATTTTTTGATTACAATTTAGATATATTTCATATAGTGTTTTTATTTGGTTCATTGGATTTTTAATACTAAAAAACCCAAGGTTGACTTGGGTTTTTTATAAATGCAAAACAGTACTTTTTACTCTATGTTTTTATTGTCATTGTCATGTGTTTTATATTTCCAAAGATGTCGATTATATCGGTCTTTGTTTTTTGATTTCCCTAACTGTTCATATTCTCCTCCAGACACATAACCTAGATGATCTATAACACATCTAAAGCCAATATCATTTTTAGCTAAATCTTCATTTAAAAACCTTTTGGTTCCAGGACTTAGCCAGTATGCATCATCCTGCCAAGACCCACCTTTATAAACTCTTGTGTAATTATTAACCAAGGTAGTTCGTCCATAATCATATACACCCCATCCTGAGTAATCTGCACCTACTGCTATTCTTCCTTCTCCATCTCGATAGTCAATATTATTTGCTCTCGTATAGTTTCGTTTTGGACTACTCCTTGGATTTGAAGACTTAGGAGTTAAGAAGTCATAGGCATCTCTTCCATATGGACGATCATTAACATTATTATAATTTTCCTCTGAATGAGTTGAGTTAGAGTTTTCGTAATTATAATTTTCACCATTATCTCGTCCTTTGTGAATATTGTGCGGTGTTTCATCATTCCAGTTGTATCTGTCTGAATCAGATCGATCACCCATATTATCATCTATTGGGTCATCATTACCGTCAATTTGTTCATTGATTTTAATCATCATTCCAGGATTAGCTGGAAAAATATATTCTCCATTTTCCGCCATTAATCCCAAAGCTTTTGCTTGTGAATCATCTAGGTCTTCTAACATTCTGACATAACCATCATCACCTCTTGCCACTTGTTTAAATAGATTGCCTCTAAATGGATTTAAGTCGTTTGATGCCATAGGTGTTAATGGTCTATAAACATCCATAACCCATTCATTAACATTACCAGCCATGTCATATAAACCCCAGTCATTTGGAGGGAATGAGCCAACAGGCATAGTCATAGTTCCTAAATCATTGTTTACTGGAGATACACCAGCATAATCACCTCTTCCATGTCTAAAATTAGCTAAAAATTGACCTGTTCTCATTTCTTCAAAACTAATGTCCCTATATGTTGGTGTCATCATATAGTTATCATATTCTATATGTGATCTTGACCCAAACTTACTGTTTCCTTCAACACTAGCCCCGTCAGTAATCGCATTAATAAATGCATTTTGTTTATTGTCTCCTCTTAATTTTCCATATTGTTGTCTCTTTATATCAAATCTGTTACCATCATAAGGTTGCCTTAAAGAATTTCTTCCAGATTTTGATCCATTTGCTTGGTGGTAGTCGGCATCAAAACTTCTCCATGGGTAAAATTTACCATGTTGATTCCCATCTAAATTAACCGTAGTATTATATCCTGCAACAGCAGCATATTCCCATTCTGCTTCTGTGGGTAATCTATATGGTGTTGTGAATATTCCGTCCTCGATTTTTATTTTTCGCAATTTTTTTCGATAACTTGGTTCATCTCCATCTTTTCCAGATAAATCTTTTAAGCCTCTTTTTCCCTCATCAGGCTTTTCCCAATTATCCAAATTATATTCTCCATATTTTAAATATTTAAGAGTATTGAAGTATCCCACTACATCTGCTTCGTCCATAAAACCTTCTTTGTATTTTTTCCAAGCTTTTTCAGGTTTACCTAGTGCACCTGATTCAATGAGTCTTCTTTCATTTACTCGGTCAGTTCTCCAATCACAATAATCAACTGCTTGTTGCCAACTTACCCCAACAACAGGGTAGTCTTGATATGCAGGATGTCTAAAATATTGTGTTACCATTGGCTCATTGAAACTTAATTCGGATCTCCAAACAGTACTATCAGGCAAAGCATGTGCATATAGGTATGAAAACTCACCTTCTCCATCTTCCCAAAATACTCTTTGCATCCAGTCAGTATATTCTCGATATTGTAAGTTTGTTATTTCTGTTTGATCCATCCAAAAAGATGATACAGTTGCTTCTTTCTGAAAATTATTTCCATCTTGCATAACATCTTCTTGTGTTTTTCCCATTACAAAGGTTCCACCTTGCACAAACACCATGTTGGATGGAATTTTAGTTCCTTTCCAGGCATTTTCATCAGAAGATCCATTTTTTAATTTTGCTTCAAATCCGCCATTTTGTTGCCAATTAATAGCCCATCCAGTGGTTACTGAGTAATCCTCAGCTTTAGGCATCCCGCAAGAATTTAACAGGATTAAAATTAAAAAAACGGAAAAAACGTATTTTAAATTTGATATAACATTCATAATGTAATGATATTTAATTGTGAATTAAGTTCAGTTTTTAATCTGTTTTAACAGAATTGTAACATATTTAATTAACTAATATATTAAAATTTTGGACAAGGAATAGTATTTTGGGAAGGTTTTTTATAAAAGCAGCCAAGTTGTATTTGTAGAGATATTTCATGCGCACCACCAGAAGAAGCTCCTAGTTTTGATAAGGTTAAATCATAGCTATACCCAATTTTATATTTTTCTAACTCATAACCCAATATAATAATTAACGCGTCAGTATTATTAAAGCCTCTTCTGTATGCTAATCCTAACCCTAAATGATCACTTGAAAGAGTCCCTCCAATATTAATTTGCTCAGATTCAGCTTGTTTTTGAATAATTACATGAGGTGTAAGTACGCTGAATTTAGATAGAAAAGTTTGATTAAACCAACCTAAATCCTCTACCACTACTCTAGATCCTCCATGTACAGTTATTTTCATAGGTAATTTACCATCATTATATGTATTTAAAAAAGAATAAGTAGGTTCTGTTAAATGGTGTACTGCTGCACCAACAAAAAACCTATCTGATGTAACCAAAAGACCTGCCGAAAAATCAGTATAGCTAACACTAAAGTATTCATCTACTGAAAAAGGGTCAAAAGTGTCATAGATGAAACCATATAATTCATCAATTTGGTCTCCAAAAAATAAATTACTATTTAACTGCCTTTGGAAATAACTAAATTGAAATCCTGCCGATAAGGTAGTTGTGCTTGAAAGATTAGCATGATATGAGTAAAGTAGAGAAATTTTATTTGTTGTTAATACTCCGCTACCTGCATTATCATGTAATACAATAAGTCCTAATCCGCCGTGGATTTCGTTTAATCCAAAATCAAAAGAAGTGCTATATGTTACATAGTCACCAGCCAAAGCTGGCCATTGATTCCTGTAGTTCATAATCCACCTTGGACAAAAGCTAGATCCTGCATATGATGGATTTAAGTACATAGGGTTTGCATAAAATTGAGAAAAATGTGGGTCCTGCGCACTAGCTGTTGTTGTAGCAAAAAGAATACAAATGAATAATAAACAGCTTTTAATAATTCGCATCATACTTTTAAAATAACCAAAAAAACAATTTAGCAATAATTTTTTATAAAAATACAAACAAGTCATTTATATTTTATTATTTGAAGTTGTAAATGTTTATAAAATTATACAATTTAATATTTTATAATTCGTTTTAATATTATTAAATAATAGATATTATAAATAAATTTGTCCTAATGAATCAGAAAATTCTTTTTCTATTATTTGTATCCATGATGTTTTTCTATTCTTTTTCTCAAGAATTGAGAACTATATCATGGGGTGGGGTTAACACACATTTATATAATGTTCCTGCAGATAGTTTATTGGATTTTAAAGAGTCTATCCAAAATCTTAGTGTTAGTCAAAATAATGTATATTTTGAAAAAATACCAATTAGTAATAAAAATGTCGATTTAAATATTTTTGATGTAATTTATCTTAACGCAAATTCGTCGGAATTAGAATATATATCTAAATCAGAATTAACAGATAATTTACAATATCATTATTATGTAGCAACTGAAAAAAAACAACATTATTTATTTTTGTATTTGGTGCCTTTTCGTAAATCCGGTGATATAATTCAAAAGGTAAAGGAGTTTAAATTTGAAATTCATGCGGCGGAATCAGATCTATATACTAACAAAATAGAAACTATTAATAACTCAATTTTAAGTACGGGTAATTGGTATAAAATAGGCGTGAGTCAAACAGGTTTACATAAAATAGATGGAAGTTTTTTTGCTTCTATGGGGGTTGACATAGCTAGTATTAATCCAGAAAATATTAGACTATATGGAAATGAAGCCGGGATGTTAGAAGAGGGCTTAGTAGAAATAGATGATTTATTAGAGTTGGCAATAACAGTCGTTGATCAGGGTGATAATTCTTTTGACACCGATGATTATGTTCTTTTTTTTGGTCAAAGTCCAGATGTTTGGCGTTATGACGGTAATCAATTTATACACACAAAAAATATATATACCGATATGACATATTATTTTGTGTCCTTTGATATAGGACCAGGAAAACGAATAGAAACTATTCCACATAATTATGTGTTAAATGATCCAAATAATCCTACTCCGATAACGAGTTTTGATAAATATTTTGTGCATGAACAAGATAATGTTAATCTTGTATCTACAGGTAGACAATGGTTTGGAGAATCTTTTGCTTTTGATTTCTATCAAAATTTCAATACACCAATTTGGAGTCAAGATTCACTTTTATTTACCGGTCATTTTGCTGCAAGGTCGTCAATTCCTGTTTCATTTAGCATAGATAAAGGTTCTTATAATATTGCTACAGCCTATATTCCAGCAGTTCCATCATCATCCAATGATTATTATAAATCTACTTTAATAAATGAGAGGTTTGTTAATACCAATAACTCTAGTATTTCGTTAAATTTTAATAATAACGGCAATTCATCGGCACTAGCTTGGCTAGATTATTTTACTATTCAAGGTCGTAGTGATGATTTTAATGTGAACCCAACATCTCATTTCCTTCTTCGAGATACTAAGTCAGTTTCTGAGGATGCTGTTACGGGTTTTAAATTTTATAAGAGCAGTGGCGATTATTCATTTTCTGTGTATGACGTAACAGACCCATTAAATGTTAAAAAACAATTATTAGCTTCATCTGCATCGGGTTTATATAGTGCTTTTAATACTAACACATCATATCTAAAAGAATTTTTAGTCTATGCATCTAATCATTTCACTCCTGAACCGATAGGGTTGATTCCAAATCAGAATATACATGGGGCTGTTCAGCCTGATTATATTATTGTAACTCATCCAAATTTTTTGAATGCAGCAAATAGACTCAAAGAGTATCATGTCAGCACAAAGAATCAAAATGTATTATTAGTAACAACAGATCAGGTTTACAATGAGTTTAGCACAGGCTCACAAGATATTAGTGCGATAAGAAATATGGTTAAAATGTTTTATGACAGAGCTTCTAATTTATCAGAAATCCCTCTCAATTTACTGTTGTTTGGTGATGCTTCTTTTGATTATAAAAATAAGTTATACGGAGTAAGTAATTTTGTTCCGACGTTTGAATCTTTTTTTTCGAGTAGTATAGAATCTTCTTATTGTACTGATGATTATTTCGGTATGCTGGATGATAATGAAGGCTTATGGGATGGTGGTTTGAATAATTCTGTGAATACTGATTTAGTAGATATTGGAATAGGTAGAATACCTGTGCAAACATTAGAACAAGCCGAATCTTTTGTAGATAAGATTTTATTATATGATTCTAATCCAAATAGTGGGTTTTTTAACCCATTTTCTACTGGTGATTGGAAAAATAAAATTTGTTTTGTTGCTGATGATGTAGATGCAGCGTGGGAAATTAATTTAGTTGCTCATGCAGATGCGTTAGCAGAAAAAATAGATACGACATACAGTTACTTCAACTTAAAAAAGATTTATATTGATTCGTATCAGCAATCTTTATTAGGGGGTGCTCAAAGATATCCAGATGCTCAAGAGGATCTTGTTAATGTAATTAATGATGGTGTATTTATGGTCAATTATGTTGGTCATGGAGGTGAAGTGGGATGGGCCTCTGAAAGAATTTTAGAGTTGTCAGACATTAATAATTTTACAAATATTAATCAATTGCCGGTATTCATAACAGCAACATGTGAATTTACTCGTTATGATGATCCTAGTAGAATTTCTGCAGGTGAGTATTTAGTATTAAATCCTAATGGTGGTGCCATTGGTTTGTATAGTACTTCTAGAACTGTAGCAGAATCACCTACATATTATTTAGTAGATGCACTATATAACTATTTGCCTGATAAAAATTTAAATTTAACATTTGGCGAATCATTAATGCATTGTAAAAATGATCCATCAACATCTTTTAATTCAGTAAAAAGAAAATTTTCTTTTTTTGGTGATCCTAATTTAAAATTATCTCATCCCCAATTTAATGTTAACACATTGTCAGTAGAATTATTGGATTCATTAGGTCAAGTAATGCCATCATTTAATAATGATACAATTAAGGCACTAAGTCATGTAAAAGTGAATGGTCAAGTTATTTCATCAACTCAAAGTGCAGTTGGTTTTAATGGGGTATTAGATGTTACAGTTTTTGACAAGGAATCTGGATACACTACGCTTAATAATGACGGTTTGTTGGATAATCCATTTCAGTACACGCTACAGAACAATATTATTTATAATGGTAAGGTAGAGGTTAATAATGGTTTCTTTTCATTTGAATTTATTGTTCCAAAAGATATTAACTATCAATTTGGCCAAGGTAAATTAAGTTATTATGCTAGTGATGACATGTTGGGTGAGGCCACTGGTGCGTATGAAAATATTTCTATTGGTGGAATTAGTGATATTAATTTATCAGACTTTGATGGGCCAGTCATTCAATTATTTCTTAATGACACTAATTTTGTTACTGGTGGTTATACGAATAATAGTCCAACTTTGTTAGCTTTTTTATTTGATGAATCTGGAATAAATACAGTGGGAACAGGTATTGGTCATGACTTAACTGCTGTTTTAAATGAAGATATGTGGGGTCAATATATTTTAAATGATTATTACGAATCGGATTTAAATAGTTATCAATCTGGGCATGTACGTTTTCCTTTTTCTGATTTAGAAGACGGTGAACATTCTTTAAAATTTAAAGCTTGGGATGTTTTTAATAATTCTAGTGAAATGGAGCTTTTATTTTATGTGTCATCAGAATTAGAACTCTCGTTATTTGATGTGTTAAATTATCCAAATCCAAGCTCCTCATTTACGCAGTTTATGTTTGAGCATAATCGTCCTGATGATGTTTTAGATGTTAGAATTGATATTTTTTCATTAAGTGGACAACTGATTCACACTTTGTCTAATACTATTGTCTCTACTGGGTTTCGAAATGAGTCAATGGTTTGGCATATTGATGAAAGTGTAGAAAGAGGTATATATGTATATAAAGTATTTGTGAAGTCAAAAAATGATAATAGTATTTCTGAAAAAACGGAAAAACTTATAATACTGAGATAGTTTTTTCGTTAGATTTGTGAACAATTTATAAAAACAATAATTGACATGAGACTTAAGATTGCACTTTTTTTATTTATAATATTTTGCGGGAACGTAATTGTTGCACAAACAACCTCTTTTGGAGAGAATTTAAATACAATTACAACAGCAGTTCCATTTATAACAATTTCACCTGATGCGAGATCAGGCTCTATGGGCGAGGTTGGTGCAGCAACAATTCCCGATATACACTCTTTGCATTGGAATCCTGCGAAATTAGCATTTTTACAAGATCAATCAGGATTAGCAATGTCTTATACACCGTGGTTAAGTCAATTAGTTCCGGATATTTCTTTAGCATATCTTACAGGATATAGTAAAATCAATAAAAATAGTGCTTGGTCTGCAGCTTTAAGATATTTTTCATTAGGAAATATACAATTCACTAATGAATCTGGAGAAGCTTTAGGTACTTGGAGCCCAAATGAATATACTTTTGATATTGGATATGGAATGAAATTTAATAATAATTTTTCAGGAGGTGTAGCAATGAGATATATTTATTCTAATTTAACAGGTGGTCAGTATGTTGGAGAGTTGCAAACGGAACCAGGAACAGCATTTGCAGTAGATCTTTCCACTTATTATGAGTCAGATTTTATAGAGAATAATCAATGGGCAATAGGAATGAATATCTCAAATATTGGAACCAAAATATCTTATACTGAAGATGATATTAGAGATTTTTTACCTATGAATTTTAAAATAGGAGGAAGATATACTAGAGATATAGATCAATATAATTCTTTTTCTATTAGTGTTGATATAAATAAACTACTTGTGCCAACTCCCCCAATATATGCTACAGATTCTTTAAATAACCCTATTTTTGATGAAAATGGAAATCAAACTATTGCTGAGGGGCAAGATCCTAATGTTTCAGTGATATCAGGTATTTTTCAATCTTTTGGCGATGCACCAGGGGGCATTTCAGAAGAGTGGAGAGAGTTAATGTATTCTGTAGGTTTTGAGTATTGGTATCAAAATCAATTTGCATTCCGTGGAGGCTATTTTCATGAGCATGCAACTAAAGGGAATAGAAAATATTTTACTTTAGGTGCCGGATTAAAAATGAATGTTTTTGCTTTAGATTTTGCTTATCTGATTACAGCTAGTCCCGATGTAAAAAGTCCTTTGGAAAACACGATGCGTTTTTCGTTAATTTTTGATATTGGTGCATTTACAGCATCTGCTAAGGATGGAGGATTATAACCATGACAAATCTTAGAATAGGTACGGGTTATGATGTTCATCAATTAAAGAATAATTTACCTTTATTATTAGGTGGAGTACAAGTACTTCATAGTAAGGGGGTCGTTGCTCACTCTGATGGAGATATTGTGTTTCATGCTTTGTCAGATGCTCTTTTAGGTGCAGCGGCTTTAGGTGATATAGGACATTTTTTTCCAGATACGAATGCAGCATATAAAAATATGGATAGTAGTATTATTTTATCTTCAGTGTTATCGGAGTTGTCAAAATTATCTTATCAAATTGTAAATGTAGACATTACTATTGTTTTAGAAAGACCTAAGCTGCAATCTGTTATCCCCCAAATAAAAAGTTCAGTTGCAAAATATTTAAAAACAGAACTTAATCAAGTTAATATTAAAGCAACAACAAGTGAAAAAATGGGGTTTGTCGGAAAGGAAGAGGGGCTGGTTTGTTATGCGAGTGTATTAATAGAAAAAATATAAATTCTATTACTAGTATAGCTATTTTGACTGTATTTTCTTAGATTTGTACGTATTTTTTTTTGTGATTTATGAGTAAGAAATTTGACAAGCAAGCTTATTTAAAAAGTTATTATGATATGTTGTTGTGGCGTAAGTTTGAAGAGAAGTGCGCTGCTTTATATATTCAGCAAAAAATAAGAGGTTTTCTTCATTTATATAATGGCCAAGAAGCAATTTTATCTGGATTAATTAATTCTATTGATATAAAAAAAGATAAGGTTATAACTGCATATAGATGTCATGTTTTACCTATTGCTATGGGTTTGGATCCAAAATATGTGATGGCGGAATTGTTAGGAAAGGCAACAGGATCTTCAAAAGGAAAAGGAGGTTCTATGCATATGTTTTCAAAGGAACATAACTGTTTTGGTGGACATGGGATTGTTGGAGGTCAGATTCCACTTGGTGCCGGTATAAGTTTTGCCGATAAGTATAATGACAATGACAATGTAACAATTTGTTTTATGGGTGATGGTGCCGTTAGACAAGGTGTTTTACATGAAACTTTTAATATGGCAATGAATTGGAATTTGCCAGTTATATTTATTTGTGAAAATAATGGTTATGCGATGGGGACTTCTGTTGACCGAACAGCTAACCATACAGAAATTTGGAAGTTAGGACTTGGCTATGAAATGCCATGTGCACCAGTAAATGGAATGAAGCCAGAAGATGTTTCTGAAGCATTAGATGTAGCAGTTGAAAGAGCTCGTAGTGGTAATGGTCCTACATTTTTAGAGATGAAGACATATAGATATAAAGGGCATTCTATGTCAGATGCTCAACATTATAGAACTAAAGAAGAAGTAGAGGATTATAAAAATATTGATCCGATTGATTATGTTCTTGATGTTATAAAGAAGAAAAAATATGCTTCTGCAAAAGAAATTGACAAAATACAAGATGCTGTGAAAGAAAAAGTGAAGGAGTCTGTTGAATTTGCAGAATCATCTCCTTTTCCCAATCCAGAGGATTTATATGAAGACATCTATGATGGTCCCTATAATTTTATAAGAGATTAGTGTATGGCAGAGATAATAAAAATGCCTAGATTAAGTGATACCATGACAGACGGAGTGGTAGTCAAATGGCATAAAAAAATCGGAGATAAAATTGTAGAAGGAGATCTATTAGCAGATATTGAAACGGATAAAGCTACTATGGAATTCGAATCTTTTCAAGAGGGGTTTTTATTACATATTGGGGTAAAAGAAAATGAAACAGCAGAAGTAGACGCTATATTAGCTATTTTAGGTCAAAAAGAAGAAGATATTCAATCTTTATTAGATTCTGATACTATTGCAACAAAGAATGATAATCATATTGAAGCCCCTCCAGCCAAGGTTGAAGAAAAAATAACCCAGACTATTCCAGTAGTTAAAACTTCTTCAGATAGAATAAAAATTTCGCCATTAGCCAAGCGAATTGCCAAAGAGAAAAAAATTGATATTAGTAATATTAATGGGTCTGGTGATGGTGGAAGAATTATTAAAAGAGATGTCGAAAATATAAATTATGAAGCTTCTTCAATAGCCTCTGATTTTATTGTAAAAGACGAAGAAATTCCGATATCTCAAATGCGAAAAACAATTGCTAATAGATTATCAGAATCTAAATTCACATCTCCACATTTCTATTTAAACATGGAGGTGGAAATGGATAATTTAATTGTAAGTAGAACATTGTTGAATAAAAAAAATGATGTTAAAATTTCTTTCAATGATATTTTAGTAAAGGCAGTATCGATGGCTATTAAAAAACATCCATTTATTAATTCTTCTTGGCTTGATACTCATATTAAGATAAATAAAAATATTAATATTGGTATAGCTGTTTCTGTTGAAAATGGCTTAGTTGTTCCTGTGATTAAAAACGCTGATTTAAAGTCATTTTCGGAAATTTCAATTGAGACTAGTGCTTTTGTAAAAAAAGCGCAAGAAAATAAACTGCAACCATCTGATTGGGATTCAAACACATTTACTATCTCTAATTTAGGTATGTTTGGTATAGATGATTTTACTGCTATTATTAATCCTCCTGATGCTTGTATTCTTGCAGTTGGTGCAATTAAAGAAAGAGCAATAGTAAAGAATGGTAATATAGTTGTAGGTAATATTATGAGATTAACTTTGTCTTCAGACCATCGATTAGTTGATGGTGTTGTAGGCGCAAAATTTTTAAATACTTTGAAAGACATGTTAGAATCTCCATTGATGATGATGTCTTAATCCTCATGATTGAAATGGAAAAATCATATAATAAACATGTTTCACATTTACCAAAACATCTTTTAGAATATGTAGTTGATCAAAATTACAAACATTATACTTCAATAGATCAAGCTGTTTGGAGATATGTAATGAGACAAAATGTAAGTTATTTACCTTCAGTTTGTCATGGTTCTTATTTAGAAGGTCTAAACAAAACAGGACTTGATATAGAATCAATACCTAGTATGTATGGCATGAGTCGCATCTTAAAGAATATTGGATGGTATGCTGTAGCAGTAGATGGATTTATTCCCCCAACTATTTTTATGGAGTTTCAAGCTCACAATGTATTGGTTATTGCAGCGGATATTCGTCGAATTAATCATATAGGATATACGCCTGCTCCAGATATTTTACATGAAGCTGCTGGTCATGCTCCAATTATTCCAGATGAAAAATACTCTAAATATCTTCAACTTTTTGGTCAAATAGGAACAAATGCTTTTTCATCATCTACAGATTTAGAATTATTTGAAGCCA
>NZWM01000012.1 GCA_002698365.1 Flavobacteriales bacterium
AGAATCGTGAGTAAAAATCAATGATTGATATTGATCGAGAGCCATAAAATTAGCGCGTAATCCATATGATAATCCAGGAACTGATTCAGAGTTATGTTCGGCGCTAATATTAAATCGCCCCCACTTTTCACTGACAGGTATTAGTTGTCCAAAATTGGGCGCAAGTGAATCTTGAGTACTATATCCAAAATCTCCAACACCGTCATTAACTGGGTTAAACACAATTCCACCTTTATAGCCATCATTTGAATAAATATTTCCACCAATTACAATACCAGTATTATTTTTTTTCTCTGCATAGCTGAATGTTAGTCCCTGAAAACGTCTTGTGTTATCACCCCACCAGTTTAGTTCTTCTCTTTTTGGAGTATCATATATTCCTGAAAATAAAGATATTTTGGTTTCAGGATCTCCTTTGGGGTATGCAGTCCGAACATTAATAACACCATTCATGGCCGATGAACCAAATAATACTGATGATGCACCTTTTATGACTTCAATTTGTGATATGTTTTCCATTGGAATCATATTCCATTCTACTGTTCCGCGATCACCACTTAATATAGGCATGTCATCTACCATAACAAGTACCCTGCTGCCAGTATTATAACTCCAACCACTACCTCCTCGTATATTAGCTTGTCCATCGACGACTTGTACCCCGGGACTTTGATTCATTAAAACCTCTAAGTCAGGTGGGTTTTTATTTTCAATTAAAGTTGGTTTTATGACATCCATAGAAACTGTCACCTCTTCTAATTTTTGCTCAAATTTGCCAGCAGAAATCACAACTAAATCCATTTCAGTGGATGCTGATATTAGGTAGATGTCTTTCTTCAAATTCATTCCAGCTTGTATGGTGATTTCAACGGTTTTAGATGTATAGCCAATATATTGAAAACGAATAGAATATGTTCCAGCTTCTAATTCTAGATTATATTCTCCATCAATATTAGTAGATGTGCCTTGATTTTCTCCATAAAGAATATTGACACCAATTAATTCAGATTGGTCTTGTTTGTCTAGTACTTTTCCAGATAAAAATCCGTTTTGGGCGTAAGTTGTTAATACAAATAAGTAAGCCGTGATTAATAAGGAGTATTTCATTTTAATCATGAATTAATTTTGGCAAAGATAATGATATTTTAAACTTTATGAATTTTAATGAGTTTTTCAAAAATATAATTAGATTTGTTTCAGTGAAATTAAAGCTTAATTAAATTATTATACTATGTCATATTTAAATGATTTTTTAAATCACGCGAAAGATAGAAATCTAAATCAAACAGAGTTTTTACAGGCTGTTGAAGAGTTTGCTCATTCAGTTATTCCTTTTGTAACTCAAAATAAAAAATATAAAAGCACGAACTTATTAGCTAAAATTATTGAACCCGAAAGAGTTGTGATTTTTCGAGTGCCTTGGCTTGATGATAAGGGGGCAGAACAGATTAATAGAGGGTTTCGTGTTCAGTTTAATTCTGCTATTGGGCCTTATAAAGGTGGGTTAAGATTTCATCCATCAGTAAATCTATCTATTCTTAAGTTTTTAGGTTTTGAACAAATTTTTAAAAATGCTTTAACCGGCTTGCCTATGGGTGGAGGAAAAGGTGGATCTGATTTTAATCCAAAAGGTAAGTCCGATAATGAAGTTATGAAATTTTGTCAATCTTTTATGACGGAATTGTCACGACACATAGGCCCTAATACAGATGTTCCAGCAGGAGATATTGGTGTGGGGTCTAGAGAAATTGGATATATGTTTGGTCAATATAAGAGAATTAAAAATGAATTTACTGGGGTTTTTACAGGTAAATCCATTAATTGGGGTGGTTCATTAATTAGACCCGAAGCAACGGGATATGGCCTTGTATATTTTTTGAATGAAATGTTAACAGCAAATAATATGTCGCTAGAAAACAAAAGAGTTGTGATTTCAGGATCTGGTAATGTAGCTCAATATGCTTGTGAAAAGGTGATTGAATTAGGCGGTATTGTTGTGTCTCTTTCAGATTCATCAGGGTATATATACGATTCATCAGGTATTAATCAAAAAAAATTACAATATATATTTGAATTAAAGAATATTAAAAGAGGCAGAATATCTGAGTATGCAAAAAAATTCAATTGTAAGTTTTCAAAAGGTACACCATGGAGTATTAAATGTGACATTGCTCTTCCATGTGCTACTCAGAATGAATTACAAGAAAAAGATGCCAAAATACTTGTAAAAAACAAGTGTTTTGCGGTTGCGGAAGGTGCTAATATGCCCTGTACGATTGAGGCAATAAATCATTTTCAGTCAAATAAAATTTTATTTGGCCCTGGAAAAGCATCTAATGCAGGAGGTGTTTCAGTTTCAGGTTTAGAGATGTCTCAAAACTCTTTACGTATGCATTGGTCAAGAAAAGAAGTTGATGATAAACTAAAAGATATTATGAGAAATATTCATGAATTATGTGTAGAGTATGGTAAAGAGAAAAATTATGTTGACTATGTTAAAGGTGCCAATATAGCAGGTTTTATAAAGGTTGCAGATGCAATGATTGACCAGGGAGTAGTATAATCATCAACTAAAAGAAATAAAAACAAACCTTATGTTTGGCAACCTACAACAACAATTAAAAAATCAATTACAAGAAATAAAAGCATCTGGCTTATATAAGGATGAGCGAATCATTATTAATCCTCAAGGTGCTGTTATTTCAGTAGAATCTGGTCAAGAAGTTTTAAATTTTTGTGCTAATAATTACTTGGGTTTGTCCTCCCATCCGGATGTTATTCAGGCAGCAAAAGATACTTTAGATTCTCATGGTTTTGGTATGTCATCTGTTCGATTCATTTGTGGAACTCAGAATATTCATAAAAAACTAGAAGATAAATTATCCAAATTTTTAGGAACAGAAGATACTATATTGTATGCTGCTGCTTTTGATGCTAATGGCGGTGTATTTGAACCTCTTTTTTCTGCAGAAGATGCAATTATTTCTGATGAATTGAATCATGCATCTATTATTGATGGAGTAAGATTATGCAAGGCAAAAAGATATAGATATAACAATAATGATATGTTGAGCTTAGAGGAACAATTGCAGTTAGCTCAAGGGGAAAGAAATAGAATTATTGTCACAGACGGGGTGTTTTCTATGGACGGGCATATTGCCCAATTAGATAAAATTTGTGACTTAGCTGATAAATATGATGCTCTTGTTATGGTTGATGATTGTCATGCTACTGGTTTTGTTGGAGAAACAGGACGTGGAACTGCAGAATATTGTGATGTAATGAATCGAGTAGATATTATTACATCCACTTTAGGGAAGGCGTTGGGTGGTGCTATGGGAGGGTTTACTTCAGGACGAAAAGAAATTATTGATATGCTTCGTCAAAGATCTCGACCATATTTGTTTTCAAATTCATTGGCCCCATCTATTGTCGGAGCTGCGATTAAAGTACTTGATATATTATCCGCTAGCACAGATTTAAGAGATAAGTTAGAAAAAAACACTTCATATTTCAGAAAAGAAATGACTAATGTTGGCTTTGATATAAAAAATGGTACACATCCGATTGTTCCCGTAATGCTATATGATGCAAAAATATCTCAAACCATGTCAAATAGATTATTAGCTGAAGGTGTCTATGTGATTGGTTTTTTCTATCCTGTAGTTCCAAAAAAATTAGCTCGTATAAGAGTGCAAATATCCGCTTCACACACTATGGAACAACTGGATTTTGCTATAAAAGCTTTTTCTAAAGTGGGTAGAGAGTTGAAAATTATTTAATTAACCTCTAATAAAAAAAATACTAGTTTATTGATTCTAACTGAAAAAATGTTACATTTGCAAACCATTTTCGATTATTATGTTTTTTGAAGATGTAAAAATTATACAATAAAATGACAAAATATAAAGATAGATATATTACAAATTCTATAACACCAAAAGAGATACAGAAAGAATGGTTGTTAGTAGATGCGGATGGTGCTTTTTTGGGTAGAATGGCTTCTAAAATTGCAAAGCTCATAAGAGGAAAACATAAAACCAATTTCACTCCACATATGGATTGTGGTGATAATGTTGTGGTGATTAATGCAGAAAAAGTAAAACTATCAGGTAATAAATGGGATCAAAAAGAGTATGCTCGTCACACAGGTTATCCTGGTGGTCGTAAAATAACACTTGCAAAAGATTTATTAGAAAAACATCCTACTAGATTAATTGAAAAAGCCGTAAGGGGTATGTTGCCTAAAAATAAATTAGGCCGCTCAATTAATAAAAATTTATATGTTTATTCAGGTGAAAATCATAATCAAGAGGCTCAAAACCCTAGGCTCATTAATTTAAATGATATTAAATAAATTATGGATACAATTCATGCAATAGGAAGAAGAAAGCACTCAGTTGCCAGAGTGTATGTTAAGGCAGGAAAAGGAAATATTATAGTTAACAATAAGAATTATAAAGAGTATTTCCCAACTCCACTTTTACAATATAAATTAGAACAATCTCAAAATACTATTTCATCATCTACGAACTTTGATATTAAAGTCAATGTTTTTGGTGGTGGACTAACTGGACAAGCAGAAGCTATTCGGTTGGGAGTAGCGAGAGCATTAATTAAACTAGATTCAGAAAATAAGAGTGTATTAAGAAAAGAAGGGTTGGTTACTCGTGATCCTAGAATGGTTGAAAGAAAAAAACCCGGCCAAAGAAAAGCAAGAAAAAAGACACAATTCTCCAAACGATAATTATTATGGGATTAGATATAAAAACATTATTAAATGCGGGTGTTCATTTTGGACATTTAACCAGAAAAAGACACCCCAACATGACACCATATATTTTCATGGAAAAAAATGGCACTCATATATTAGACCTTAATCAAACAGTTGATAAACTGAATGAAAGTTTAACAGCTTTGGCTAAAATCGCTAAAACTGGAAGGCGAATTCTTTTTGTTGCGACTAAAAAGCAGGCAAAAGATATTTTAATTAAACATATAAAGCCGTTGAAGATGCCGTATATTACAGAACGATGGCCTGGTGGTATGTTAACAAATTTTGTAACCATAAGAAAAGCTGTTAAAAAAATGACAGCTATTGATAAGATGAAAGAAGACGGAACGATTTCTACATTATCTAAAAAAGAAAGATTGCAATTAGATAGAAAGCGTCAAAAATTAGAAAAAGATTTAGGTAGTATTTCAGATATGAATAGATTGCCTGGTGCAATTTTCATTGTTGATATTGTAAAAGAAAAAATAGCTGTTTTAGAGGCCAAAAAATTAGGCATACCAACTTTTGCTATGGTAGACACGAATTCAGATCCTAATTTAGTTGACTTCCCAATACCATCGAATGATGATGCCTCTAAAAGTATTGATACTATATTGTCATGTGTGGCAGAAACTATTCAAGTGGCTTTGACAGAAAGAGAGGTTGAAAAAAAGGATAGAGATATAAAGAAAACCGAAAAGAAAAAATAACAATTTAATATTAACAAGATGACTAAAATTTCAGCTTCACAAGTAAATATGCTAAGAAAGCAAACTGGCGCTGGTATGATGGATTGTAAAAAAGCATTAGTTGAGACAGGTGGTGATTTTGATCAAGCAATAGATGTGCTAAGAAAAAAAGGGCAAAAAGTAGCAGCAAAAAGAGCCGACAGAGAAACTACAGAGGGTGTCGTTTTAGGTGCTGTAACAGAATCTGGAGACTGTGGAGTAATTTTATCATTAAATTGTGAGACAGATTTTGTAGCGAAGAATGAAAGCTTTATAGGATTAGCAAAATCTTTTTTAACTATAGCATTATCAAATAAAGCAAAAGATATTGAATCGATAAAAGCATTATCATTTGATACCAGTATGTCTATTGAGGAAAAATTAGTTGAACAAACCGGTGTTATAGGAGAAAAATTGGAATTAAGTAATTACCATATTGTTTCTGCGGATTTTGTATCTACTTATATTCATCCTGGTAATAAGTTAGTTTCTTTAGTAGCGTTTAGTAATATGTCTGCTGGTCTAACAGAAAAAGAGGTGGGTAAAAATATTGCAATGCAAATTGCTGCAATGAATCCAGTTTCATTAACAGAATCCGATGTGCCTCAAGAGGTCATTGATAAGGAAATAGAAATTGGTAAGGATTTAGCAAGACAAGAAGGTAAGCCTGAGGAGATGTTAGAAAAGATATCAATGGGAAGATTGAAAAAGTTTTTTAAAGAAAATACATTAATTAATCAGACTTTTATAAAGGATTCAAAAAAAACAGTTATGCAGTATTTGAAAGAATGTAATGATGACTGGAAAATCGTAGAATTCAAGAGGGTTAACTTAGGATAATATAAAAAGAAGAAGAGATTTCTTCTTTTTTTTTGCGCATAAGGATATGATTTACAGAAGAGTTTTATTAAAATTAAGCGGAGAATCTTTAGCTGGAAAAAAAGATTTTGGTATTTCGAATGATAAACTATCAGATTATGCTTATGAAATAAAATCTATAGTTGATCAAAAAGTCGAGGTGGCTCTAGTAGTAGGTGGTGGTAATATTTTTAGAGGTATAGATGCTGTAAAAGATGTTGTAGATAGAGTACAAGGTGATCACATGGGTATGTTGGCCACAGTGATTAATGGTTTAGCCTTGCAGTCTGCTTTAGAAAAATTAAATATTCAAACAAGATTAATGTCTGCGGTTAAAATAGATGAAATAGCAGAACCCTTTATTCGCAGAAGAGCTGTTCGTCATTTAGAAAAAGGTCGTGTGGTGATTTTTGTTGCGGGCACAGGGAGGCCGTATTTTACCACAGATACCGCAGCTGTATTGAGAGCCGTTGAAATTAAAGCTGATATTATAATTAAAGGCACTAGGGTCGATGGTGTTTTTTCTTCTGATCCAGAAATAAATAAGGATGCAAAAAAATTCGAAAAAATTTCTTTTGATGAAATATATAAACATAAATTATCAGTTATGGACATGACGGCTTTTACCTTATGCAAAGAAAATAATTTACCAATTAGTATATTTAATGTAAATAAGGCGGGTAATTTACTTAAATTAATTCAAGGTGATAATATTGGCACTAAAGTATATATGTAAAAAATAAAATAATAATATGGAAGAACAGGTAAATTTTATAATTGATTTTGTTACAGATAAAATGAATGAATCTATTTCGCATTTAGAAGGTGAATTATCTAAAATTAGAGCAGGTAGAGCTAACACTTCTGTATTAGATGGTGTAATGGTAGATTATTATGGAACACCCACTCCTATTAATAACATGGCAAGTATGAGTACACCAGATGCAAGAACTATTTTAATTCAACCTTGGGAAAAGCCAGTTTTATCAGATATTGTTAATGCAATTAATTCTTCAAATTTAGGTTTCAATGCACAAGATACGGGGGATAAAATTATTATTAATATACCTGTTTTAACTGAAGAAAGGAGAAGAGATTTAGTTAAACGGGTTAAGGCGGAGGTGGAAAATTGTAAAGTAAGTATTCGTAATGCAAGACGAGAAGCAAATGAAGAATTAAAAAAATTAAATAAAGAAGGTTTGTCGGATGATGCTTTAAAAATAGCTGAAGATAAAGTGCAGTCAATTACAAATAAGTACATTAGTAAAATTGATTCTATTTTTGAGGCTAAGGAAAAAGATATTTTAACAGTTTAGTTGTTATAGTCAATATGAAAGGTATTCTTTTAGCAGGTGGTTCAGGAACAAGATTATATCCAATTACGATTCCAATTAGTAAGCAAATAATACCTGTTTATGATAAGCCTATGATTTACTATCCACTTTCAACATTACTTGCATCAGGTATTCGGGATATTTTAGTGATTACTACCTCACAAGATTTGAAATTATTTAAATTATTATTGCGTGATGGGTCACAGTGGGGGTGTGATATTTCATATGCAACTCAGGCAGAACCAAAGGGTATAGCAGAAGCATTTATTATAGCAGAAGATTTTATTGGAGATGATAATGTTTCATTGATTCTTGGTGATAATATTTTTTACTTTCCCTCGTTGAGAAATATGATTTCACCATCTTTTAATTTAGTGGGAGCATCAATATTTGCATATCATGTGTCTAATCCATCTCGTTATGGAGTGGTGGAATTTACAGACAATAATGAAATACTTTCAATAGAAGAAAAACCAAAAAATCCAAAATCAAATTATGCGATACCTGGATTTTATTTTTTTGATAATAATGTTATTAGTTATGCTAAAAATCTGGCCCCAAGTTCACGAGGGGAATTAGAAATTACTGATATTATAATGAATTATCATCATGCTGGCACATTAAAAGTTGTGAAGATGGATAAAGGTACAGCTTGGTTAGATACAGGAACGACAAATTCTCTTATGGAAGCAAGCCAATTTGTACATGTCTTAGAAAAAAGACAGGGTTTAAAAGTTGGATGTGTTGAAGAGCAGGCTTATTTGATGAATTATATTAACAAGCAGCAGTTGAGGGAATTAGCAAGTCAATTTAGTAATGGTTATGGAAGATATCTTAATTCTTTATTAGATGATTGATTATTCAGGAAATTTTCGAGATTTTATTCCTTTATTAGATGAGTTGACAGACGAGTTAAAAATCACAAAAGAGCCACATAAACTATATGAACCAATTAATTATTTGTTTTTTAAAAAAGGAAAACAAATAAGAGCTATGTTGGTTTTGTTGTCAAATCAGCTTTTTCATGATAGTATAACGGGTGTTAAAGAACTGGTTCTAGGAATAGAATCACTGCATAATTTTACATTGATACATGATGATGTAATGGATAACGCGGTTTTAAGAAGGGGTGCTACAACTATTAATAAAAAATGGTCTATTAATCAGGCAATTTTATCAGGAGATGTTTTAATGATTCATGCATATAAACATTTGTTGTCCTCCAAAGATGTAAATAAACTTTTTGTACAAAAATTTACTGAAACAGCAATTGAGATTTGTGAAGGACAACAATTAGATTTAGATATGCAGACTAATATTAGCTTCGGTTTAGATGATTATTATAGGATAATTGATAGAAAAACAGGATCTCTCATAAAACTTTCACTTACCGCACCATGTTATTTAACAGATTTAGGTTTCAAATATTTAAATACTATGAATAGTATTGGATTGTATTTAGGGCAGCTTTTTCAAATACAAGATGACTATTTGGATGTATATGGGGAACAGGATAAGGTGGGTAAGTTAAAAGGTGGTGATGTTTTTGAAAACAAAAAAACTTTTTTATATGCGGTAGCCTTAAGTTCAGCGAATTCTATCGAAAAGGAAAAATTAGTTAGTATTTATCATTCTAATCATCCTAATAAATTACAGGAAGTCCTCACTTTATATGACCAATTAAGTGTGAAAGAGATTGTTCAGGAAGAAATTGATAAATTAAGTTCTAAGATATTTAAATTAATTAATGGTCTTGATGTTAATGCAAGAAAAAAACAATTATTGACAAAATTTATAAGATTCTTGTTAAATAGGGATCAATAGTTTTATAGTGTTAGAAATTCTCGATAGTATTCTTGAAAATCTTGTTGTATAGTGTTGATATTTGGGTGATTATTTTTAGTAGCAATTTCTACTAACTGATTATAGAATTGTAAGTTTTTTAAAATTTCCATTGATACTCCTTCAATTTTTTCTGTTGGAAAACTGAAATAATATTCTAGTTCAGTTCCATAAATATTATATAGGTTGTTAATTAGTTTTTCAGCTTTTTCTTTGCCCGCATCATTGAGTTGATAGTAGCTTTCAATCATTGGGTGAATGAAATAATTCAAAGGTACTTTTTCTCCAGGCATAAGTGTCATTGCATAGTCAAGTACTTTTTTTGCAGAATCATGTTTGTTTTCAAGAATTAATTCCTGTGCTAAACGACTGAAATTATTTCTAAAATTCATGGTCATACGAAGATTGGTTTCATCTAAATATATATTGCCATTTAAATTCCCCCATTTATAATCTTCCATTAGCATAGGGTATAAAACATCAGTATTTATAGACCCTATTTCACCATTATTGTTGTTGCCGTGTTCTATGGGCATTAATTTGTACACCATCCCGTCTAATTGAAAGTATTTATCTAGATATAAAAACGACCTTGCTGAAGATCCTATGGTTATTGCAAAGTATATAGGCCGTTTCCAGTCATTGGTTTCTATTAAATCTAAAATCATTAAGTCTTTTTTTTCTAATTGAGAAGTGTTTAAGTCAATATCTATATAGTCTAAAAGAACATCTTTGTTTGTTAACTGGATATTATTTTTGTTGACTGGAATGCGGATTTTTTTAGTGTAAAAGAAATCATAATCTTTTCCAATATTTATTTTTGTTTCCGGTCTATCACTTTTTATCCATTTATTAAAATCTTGTAATTGTAATCGGGTATTACTTGCACCTTTATCTATAAAAATAGCGACATCTCGTGTACCTTGTTTATATTTTTCTCTTTCTAAGCTAAATGGAACGGCAGCACCATCATACGCATCTCGTTTCATTTGATCAATATACCAGTCTGTGTTTAGGAGGCTGAGGTTTACAATCCTGACATCTGTTCTAAAACCTTCCACTTCCTGCACATACCATAGTGGAAAAGTATCATTATCTCCCATAGTAAAAAGTATTGCATTTTTTTCACAAGATTTTAGATAATTTTTAGCAAATTCTCGTGCCGTATATCTTTCAGACCTATCGTGATCATCCCATCCTTCTGCAGCCATTAAAAAGGGGATAAATAGTGTTAATGAACACATCAATAGAGAAGTTTTTTGAGTTGAAATATTTAAATTTTTAAATATATTTAGAGCTAGTTCATATAAGCTAAGTACTCCTATCCCAATCCAGATTGCAAATGCATAAAAAGAACCTACATAGGCATAATCTCTTTCTCTAGGTTGATATGGAGTTTGATTTAATTCAATCACAATAGCTAGTCCGGTAAAAAAGAAAAGTAAAAAAATAGACCAAGTGTCTTTGGGATTCTTTTGAGCATGAAAAAACAGCCCTATCAAACCCAGTATTAAAGGTAGAAAGTAATATGTGTTTTTTCCTTTATTTTTTTTCAAATGATCCGGCAGAGTTTTTTGTGGACCAAGTCTTTGCTCGTCAATAAAATTAAATCCACTAATCCAATTTCCATTATTTAATTCCCCGTGACCTTGTTGATCATTTTGTTTTCCTGCAAAATTCCACATAAAGTATCGAAAGTACATGTGGTTAATTTGGAAAGAAAAGAAGAATTTTAAATTTTCTCTGAAAGACGGTTTTCTTTTTAAATTTTTTAAATCTGTCCACTCTTTATAAGCTTCCACATGTCTTTGATCTCTGCTCCACATTCTTGGAAAGAGGCCAGTTCCATTTGAGTCATATATTGGAATAGAACTTTTCCTATCGTCGGATATTATATATTTTTTTGTCTTTTCATCTTTAACATAAACTGGATTTCCATTTGCGTAATCTTCGACCTCTGTATTGAAATATTGTCCATGTACTAATGGTGAGAACCCATATTGTTCTCTATTGAGGTATGATAATAAACTTACAGCATCTTCCGGGCTGTTTTCATCGATGGGGGTGTTTGCATTTGATCGAATAATTAATGTGAAGAATGACATATAGCCAATTAATAAAAATGTGAAAGCCAAAACAGCTGTGTTAATATTTGGTTGATTGTGTTTTTTAGAAAGCACTAATGCAGCGATTATAATACTAATTGTTATTACAAAAAATAAAATTGTGCCGGAATTAAAAGGCAGAGATAATTCATTAACAAAAAAGATTTCAAATTTTCCTGCTAGATTGACAAATTGAGGTATGATAATATTATAAATAAGACCTAATAATAGTACAGCGACAATATTGGCTATTATAAAACCATTGAAGGAGAATGAAAATTTTTTAAAATAATATATTAATACTATTGCTGGAATAACTAATAGGCTTAACATATGTACGCCAATCGATAGCCCAATTAAAAATGCGATAAAAATCAACCATTTATTAGATTTTGGATTAGTGTCTACATCAGCTTCCCATTTTATGATTGCCCAGAAGACAAGTGCGGTAAAAAAAGAAGACATAGCATAAACTTCTCCCTCTACGGCGGAAAACCAAAATGAATCAGAAAAGGTATATGTCAGACTGCTAATGATAGCAGCTAGTATAGAGATCCCGGTTTCCTTTGCCTTTTTTGAAATAAGCTTGTCAGCAATTTTTTTAGTTGTCCAGAATAATAAGAATATAGTTCCCGCACTAAATAATGCCGACATAAAATTAATCATTAAAGCAACTTTTTCAATATTTTGTCCTGCGAGTTGAGAGAACAAGTTGGCTATTAGTAAAAATAGAGGGGCCCCTGGAGGATGCCCAACTTGTAGTTTATAGGCAGTTGCAATGTATTCTCCGCAATCCCACCAGCTATTTGTGGGCTCCATGGTTAAAATGTATGTGAAAAGAGCAATAAAAAAGACGATAAATCCACTTAATTTAGCAATTCTATCAATTTTTTTCTTTTGTTGGTTTACCGGCTCTTTGTTCATTTTTTAGATTTTTTGCTAAAATACACATTAAAATCAATTATAATATTTAATAAAGGCTGGTATTGCATGTTACACTGTACTTTCATTGATTTTTTTTTTAA
>NZWM01000013.1 GCA_002698365.1 Flavobacteriales bacterium
AGTCAAATGCTACGGAGAGTCCACTTTGTCCAGCCTCTAGATTTTGTTTGTAAAAAGCATTTGATTCTGCTGCAGTTGAAAAACCAGAATATTGACGTATTGTCCATTTTCTATCACAGTACATTGTTAAATATGGTCCTCTCAAATATGGAGGAGTTCCTGCACCAAAATTTAAATGTTGTATGTTTTTAATATCTTGTTTGTAGTATTTTGATTTTAGTTTAATTTCTTCATCGGTCGTCCATGTTCTTATGGTTTTTATTTTTATTTCTTTGTTTTTTCTTTTCTTTTTTTTGTAAAGTGAGTTGGTGATTTTTTCAATATAGTAACTTCCATGTAAAGAGTCGGAAACTTTATTTAGATATGATTCATGTTTTAAAATCAATTGTTGTTTGATGTGGAATTCATTTGAAATATATGACATAGTGGTAAGGGCGTTACATCCACCTAAGACTGAAGCAATTGAGCCTACAGATGATGCTATTAGTGGGTGAATCTTACGGTCTGTAATTTTCATTTGACATTCAATATATGGTGTTGTGTTAAATTCAGCCTCAAATTCAATTCGAAAAGATCTTAAATATGCAATTTCCCAGAATAATTGTGTGCTAGTTTTATGTGTAAATAAAATATGTTCTTTTTTTACATATGTTTTGCTTTGATAATTTAGTTTTTTAAATTTTTCAATTGAAATTTCTAAAAATCTATAGTTAGGCAATATTTTATGCCATTTTTCATAGTTTGATTTTGAGATGTGTTTATTGTGAAACGAACCCTTTAGCTTAGAAAGTTTGATATTTGATTTGTGAGCTACATCAATGAGTTGATTTATGAGGCTGTCAATCTCTTGGATTTTTTTAAAATTTATGTAAATAATATCAATTTGGATGCCCTTTAAAATTAAATTTAAATTATGTTCTTTGAAATTTAAAAAACAAATCGATTCGACTCCTAGATTTAATAATTGTAAGGCTTCTTTATTAGCTTGTTTTTCATTAATGATATTTATTTCCGCATTAATGTTCCAATCCCCTGCTTTATTAAAAGTGTGAGTTGACGAAATTTCATCTTGAAAATAAATTGGATCATATGTTTGTTCCTCATAATGAACAACAGGGATGTGTGATATGTTTTTTCTCCATGTTGATTTATTTTGTGTATCGAACTGATGTTTTTTGGAAAAGATATTTGATGTTTTCATATTTTGTTATCTATTCAACAATAAAAATCTCTTCGTTTTTTTTGGATAGCAATAACTGTTCTCTGAAATATTTTTCTAGGTCTTCAGTTAATGAGTCTTGAGAAATTACATTTATTAAAGCTTTGTCTTTTTTTATTTCAGTTTTGTAATATTCAATATCTGTTTTTAGTTGATTTATTTTATTTTCTCTTTCTATGTTTTTTAGTATAGAATTTGTATCAAAAAATAGTATCCATATAACAAAGATAATAGCTGATACAAAATATCCATTTTTCACCCAATTAGGGCTTTTTTGATATAATTCTTTTATCTTTTTTTTCATTTTTTCAAAAAGTCATATCTGTAATTTGTGGCTGGCACAAAATTCTCTTTAATTGTTCTTGGTGATGTCCATCTAATTAAATTTAAATATGAGCCTGCTTTATCATTTGTGCCTGATGCTCTTCCTCCTCCAAATGGTTGTTGTGAAACCACAGCTCCAGTAGGTTTGTCATTAATGTAAAAATTCCCAGCTGAAAAACGAAGCTCTTTTAACGCTGCAGAAATCACATCTCTATTTTTTGCAAAGATTGCTCCAGTTAATCCATATTCAGATGTGTGGTTGATTAATTTCAATGTTTTATCAAACTCAGTATCATTATATATATAAATTGTTAATATTGGTCCAAATAATTCTTGCTGTAATGTGAAATAATCTTTTTTCTTTGTTATAATAACAGTGGGTTCAATAAAGTATCCAACAGATTTATCTGTATTTCCTCCGAAAATTATTTTTGCAGATTTATCTTTTTTAACTTTGTTTATCACATTTCTGAGTTTATTAAATGATTGTTCATGAATTACTGCGTTCATGAAATTCGAAAAGTCTTTTGGGTCCCCTATTGATATAGTTTTTAGTTCTTTTAATAATTCTTTTTGGATCATTTTCCATTTGCTTTTTGGTAAATATGCTCGAGAAGCAGCAGAACATTTTTGTCCTTGATATTCAAATGCTCCTCTTATTAAGGCCGTTACTACCTCTTTAGTGTTTGCTGAGTTATGTGCCAATATAAAATCTTTCCCCCCTGTTTCTCCCACTATTTTAGGGTAATTTTTATATATGTTAATATTTTGACCAATGGTTTTCCAAATATTTTTAAAGACTGTTGTTGATCCAGTAAAATGAACACCAGCGAACTCAGGATGTTTGAATACTATATCGCTTGTCATTATAGGGTCTGTGTAAATTACATTAATAACTCCATCTGGTAATCCAGCTTCTTTTAAAAGATCGATTATTACTTTTGTAGAGTAAATTTGGCTTTCAGAAGGTTTCCATACGATTGTGTTTCCCATTAGTGCAGGTGCGATGCATAAATTAGCTGCTATTGATGTGAAGTTAAATGGTGTAATTGCAAAAACAAATCCTTCTAATGGTCGGTATTCCATTTTATTCCAGATTCCAGACGAAGATTCAGGTTGTCCTGTGTAAATTTCCCGCATAAATTTCACATTGAATTTTAAGAAGTCAATTAATTCACAAGCTGCATCAATTTCTGCTTGAAATATATTTTTGGATTGTCCAATCATGGTAGCAGCATTCATTTTCTGTCGATATGGACCTGCTAGTAAATCAGCGGCTTTTAGAAAAATGCTAGCTCTATCTTCCCATGCCATTTCTTCCCATTTCTTTTTTCTTTTTAATGCAGCTTCTATAGCAGCATTTATATGTTTTTTGTCACCTTCATAATATTTGCCTACAATTTGTTTGTGATTGTGGGGTGGTGATATGTTTTTTATCCTTTTAGATTTTATGTTTTTCCCATCAATCCACATCGGGATATCTGTCACCTTATTCATCAATTTGTCATATTCCATTAAGGCTTCTTTTCGTTCTGTGGTTTCTGGTCCGTATGATTTAACTGGTTCACACTTTGGAATTGGTGTTGTGGAAATAATATTGTTCATGGTTTTTTTATTAAAATAATAATAATAGTGTTTATAAAATTAGTAATAATAACATTAGTTTAATGCATTAGATGTGCTTTTTCCTACACCAATTAATCTGTCATAGCTGCTCCAGTTGGGTGCGTAATATGCATATATTGAATATTGATTTCGGGTTTCCTGATAGTTTCCATCTAGAAATTCTATTTCACCATCTTTATCTTTACTGACATATTGATAGTTGTAATAACCTTGTTTTAAATATAAAAATCCATAATAGTTGTTATTTTTTGCATTATAATTCATTTTTGCGTACGGCAGTATATCCCAGTTTGTTAATTCTCCATATATGTATATATCTTTGTTTTCTATTTTCTTTGAGTCTAGTGTGAATTTGATTAGTGCGTATTCACCTTCAATATCTTTATTTTTATTTTCGGAAACAGCAAGGATGTATTTTCCATTTAAATCATATTGAAATAAATATTCTTCCTGGTTGTAAATAATGTCGTTTTGTAGTGTAACATAATATATATTTCCACCTTGAGTGTTTTGTTTTTCTATTGATGCTATATTTTTTCCATAATATCTCAAACTTTTCATGTCAAAATCTCGATATTCATTGCCTCCCAAAAAAGAGATTTCTTCCTGGTAATCAAATTCTAGTATTTTGCTGTCTATAAAACTAGGTTTGCAGTTTTTAATAATATTATTCCAGTCATCATTTTTTTGAATAATAATTTTTAATTCATTTTGCGGATCTTGAATATTGAAATCACTTTTTTGATTGAGGTAATAGTAATTAATAAAAAAATCAATTTCTTGCTTAGTATTCCTGTCTTTCGCTAGTGTTGCTTTTTTTACATCAATTTCGATATTTAAATAATCTTCATATATCATAAATCTTTTTGTTAATATTGGTATGTTTTTTTCTGAGTCATAGACTAATACAATATAGTTTCCAGACTTTTTAAAACTAATATCTTCGTTGGGGAAATCAAATTCATAGTGACAATAATCAGATAGAGTATTAAATGAGTACTCGTAATTATTTATGTAATTGTCTGAAAACCCATTTAAATATTCAGATTGTGTGATATCAGAATACGTCCAATCGGAGGAGCAGTGTATAAATGTATATGCGTAGGATGATGTTTCAGGACCTAAGATATCAAAAGAAACTTTTAGTGTTTCAGAAGATTGAAGTGTTATGATTGGATCTAGTAATTCATTAGCAGTATGTTCTATTTTTACTGATTTCGGATAATTATAGGTATTTGAATTATCCAGATTTTGATTGATATTATAGTTTACATCTTTTAATAAAACCTCATCACTATAAATATCAAAAGATTGTGATGTGGCTAAAATTGGAATAAATAATAAAAATAAATTCAGCAAAAGAAATATATTTTTGAACATAATTTTAATCTGTTTTTTGATTCATCGTTAATAAAAAAAATCAACTTGTTACAAATTTAGTGCGTTAAAAATTTTTACGTATTGATATTTTTTTAATTTTGCCTTGAGTTTCAAATTTAACTAAATAATATAAATTATTCTTTAAGAAGGTGGACGTTAAAATTACTAAAGGCGTTGATATTAAAATTAAAGGTATTGCTGATCGAGTTTATGCAAATATCTCTCCATCTAAATATTATGCGGTTAAACCATCTGATTTTCATTTGTTAATTCCTAAGTTAATTGTTAAGGTTGGAGATTCTGTTAAAGCAGGAGATGTTCTGTTCCATGATAAAAACATGGAGCGTATTAAGTTTACATCACCTGTTAGTGGTGTGATTTCAGATATTGTTAGAGGTGCTAAAAGAAAGATATTGGAAGTTGTAATAGAAGCAGGTGATGAAATTCAGTATAAGGAATTTGAAAAAAGAAATTTAGCTTCTTTAAATCGTAATTCTATTATACAAGATCTTTTAATTTCAGGCTTGTGGCCCGTAATTAGACAGCGTCCTTTTTCAACTATTGCAAATCCTGACGACGAACCTAAGGCGATTTTTATTTCTGCATTTGATTCTTCTCCACTTGCACCAGATAATGATTTTATTTTTCATGGTGACAAAGATTTATTTCAATTAGGATTAGATATTGTTTCTCAGCTTTGTAATGGAACTACTCATCTAAATGTAGATGGTAATTCTAATTCTGCTAAGGTTTTTAGTAATGCGAAAGGTGTTCAAATCAACAATATATATGGTCCTCATCCATCTGGCAATGTTGGGGTTCAGATTCATCATCTTGCTCCGATTAATAAAGGGGATGTTGTTTGGTATCTAGCGCCTCAGGATGTTCTTACAATTGCGAGATTTTTTAAAGATGGTAAATATGATGCTTCAAAAATAGTTGCATTAACTGGTGCGAAAGTGAAAAAGCCTAGGTATTATCGTATTATTCAAGGAATGTCAATTACTCCAATGATTCAAGATAATTTATTAGATGGAGACAAGCGATTTATTAGCGGGAATGTGTTGACTGGAACGAAAATCAATCAAGATGGATTTATAGGTTTTTATGATTTTCAAATTTCTGTAATAACGGAAGGTAATTATAGTGAATTTTTTGGTTGGTTGCTTCCAGGATTTCATAAGTATAGTTTATCTAGGACATTTTTTTCTTGGTTAAATAGAAAAAATGAATATGATTTAGACTCCAATACACATGGAGAAGAACGTGCATTTGTGATGAGTGGCCAATATGAAAAATATATGCCAATTGATATATTCCCGGTTCACCTTATTAAATCTATTCTAATTGAAGATATTGAGTTAATGGAAAATCTTGGAATTTATGAAGTTGATCCAGAAGATTTTGCTTTATGTGAATTTGCATGTACATCTAAAATTCCAGTGCAACAAATTATAAGACGAGGTCTAGATTTAATTAAAAAAGAATGTAGTTAATGAAATTGATGCATAACATATTAAACAAAATTAAACCTCATTTCGAAGAAGGTGGGAAGTTACAAACCCTGTATCCAGCATATGATGCTTTTGAAACTTTTTTATTTGTGCCAAATCACACTTCTGATTCAGGTACACACATAAAAGATGCTGTAGATTTAAAACGAACAATGGTATTAGTTATAATTGCTTTAATACCATGTTTGTTATTTGGTATGTGGAACACTGGATATCAATATTTTTCTCAATTACAAGAGGGGATGACTGGCTTTCAAGATAGTTATACTAATTGGGAGTATTTTTTCTTTGGTTTATGTAAGGTGTTGCCACTTATTATTGTGTCTTATGTAGTTGGTTTAAGTGTTGAGTTTTACTTTGCTGTAAAAAGAAAACATCAAGTAAATGAAGGTTACCTTGTAACAGGTATGTTAATACCATTAACTATGCCAATAGATGTTCCGTTATGGATGTTAGCTTTATCTGTTGTTTTTGCAGTTGTTATTGGAAAGGAAGTGTTTGGTGGGACAGGCATGAATATTTTAAATCCAGCACTTACAGCTAGAGCTTTTATCTTTTTTGCATACCCTACTAAGATGTCTGGCGATAAGGTGTGGGTGAATCAAGCAGGTAGCCTTGATGGGGTTTCTGGTGAGACAGCTTTGGGTGAACTAGCCACCTTAATTAATGTAGATTCGTCTAATATAAACACCAGTAATATATTTAGTCAATTTTCTAATGATGGTATATATAGTTTGTCAAATGCATTTTTCGGTATTATTCCAGGCTCAGTAGGTGAAACTTCTGTTCTTGCGATTTTAATAGGAGCATGCGTTTTATTATTTACTGGAGTGGGATCTCGTATCATTATGTTTTCCATGTTTTTTGGTGGTTTATTAATGGCTTATATACTAAATTTAGTTGGTCCTGAAACTAATTTGTTTATGTCTTTACCGCCAATTCATCAATTATGTCTAGGTGGTTTTTTCTTTGGAATGGTATTTATGGCGACAGACCCTGTATCTGCTGCACAAACAACCAAGGGGAAAATAATATATGGATTTTTATGTGGGGTGTTATCGATATTAATACGTATTGTGAATCCAGCATATCCAGAGGGAGTAATGGTTGCTATACTCTTCATGAATGTTATGGCGCCATTGATAGATCATTATGTTGTCCAAGCTAATATTAATAGAAGGTTAAAGAGAATTGAAACTAATGAATAAGGAGAGTAATATATACACGTTTACGTTTGCTATCATTATGGTGTTAGTTATTGGTGTTTCTTTGGCTGTCACTTCGGAGGTTTTGCAACCTAGAAAAAAACAAAATAAAAATGACAAAAAAATGATGGACATATTGAGTGCCATTAATATAGATGCAAGTAGAGAAAATGCACAACAAGAATATGATAAATATATTTATTCTTCGAGTATTATTGATAATATGGGTCGGGTTTTAGAAGGAGATGCCTTTAAGATAGATGTGTTGTTCCAATATAGAGATAAAACATTATTACCAGAAGAAAGACGATATCCACTTTTTAAAGCAAACAAAGATGGTAGTGAATATTTTATTGTTCCAATGGTTGGGTCAGGTTTATGGGGGCCGATATGGGGTTTTATTGCATTAGAGAATGATTATAATACTATTTATGGTGCGGCATTTGATCATAAAACAGAAACTCCTGGTCTTGGAGCAGAAATTAATCAAGATTTTTTTGAACAACCTTTTGTAGGTAAAAAGATTATTGATGATAACGGAGTATTTGTTTCTGTTGAGGTTCAAAAGGGTGGGGCGCAGTCAAATGACCCTCATGCTGTAGATGGAATTACAGGTGGTACGATTACTAGTGATGGTGTCACAGATATGTTAAAAAATACATTGATGATTTACAATAAATATTTTTCTTCTTTAATTGAAGATGATATAAAAAAAGATACATTAGATATAATTAATAATATAGATTAAAAATGAAGAAATCATTTTTTTCAAAACAGCATCAAAGATTAATTACAGACCCAATGGGTGATCAAAATCCTATTACCATTCAGGTTTTAGGAATTTGCTCAGCTCTTGCCATCACTACTCAGCTTGCCAATGCATTAGTTATGACCTTAGCTGTAATTTTTGTAATGATTTCTGCTAGTATGATTATATCTATATTGAGAAACAGCATTCCAAATAGAATTAGAATTATTGTACAATTATTAGTTGTTGCATCCTTAGTTGCTTTAGTTGACCAAATACTGAAAGCATTTTTACCCGATGCTTCAGATAAATTATCTGTTTTTATTGGATTAATTATCACAAATTGTATTATTATGGGAAGACTGGAAGCTTTTGCAATGGGTAATAAGGTCTGGGAGTCTTTTTTAGATGCTTTTGGAAATGCTATTGGTTATGGGTGGATTTTAGTAGCTGTTGCATTTGTTCGAGAATTATTTGGTTCCGGTAAATTAATGGGTTATCAAATTATTCCTTTGTCTTGGTACGATACTATGACAGTGGATGGAGTTGAAAAGAGTTTTGTGTATTTTAATAATAATTTAATGATTTTGCCTCCAATGGCATTAATTGTAGTAGGATTAATAATTTGGGTGCAAAGATCAAAAAATGAAGAATTAATAGAAAATGATTAATTATGGATTTGGTTAATATTTTTATTAAAGGCGTTTTTATTGATAATATGATATTTGCTTATTTCTTAGGCATGTGTTCTTATTTGGCTGTATCAAAAACTGTTACAACTGCTAATGGTCTTGGTTTAGCTGTAATTTTTGTTTTAGGAATTACGGTTCCAGTTAATTATATTTTAGAAACAAAAATTTTAAAAGCAGGTGCACTTCAATGGTTAGGGGAGAATTTTATTGATGTGGATTTAAATGTTTTAAGTTTGATTATGTTTATTGCTGTTGTTTCAGCTATGGTCCAGCTTGTAGAAATGATTATAGAAAAGTTTTCTCCTGCATTATATAGTTCATTGGGTATATTTTTACCTCTAATTGCCGTTAATTGTGCTATTTTAGGTGGGGCTCTTTTCATGCAAGAAAGACAATATTCTACCATTATAGAAGCAACTTCGTTTGCATTAGGATCAGGTGTTGGTTGGTATTTAGCTATTGTGGCTATTGCGGCTATAAGAGAAAAAATAAGATATTCAAATGTACCTCCACCTCTTAGAGGATTAGGTATTACTTTTATTATCACTGGTTTAATGGGCATAGCTTTTATGTGTTTTATGGGTATAAAAATTTAATTATGATATATACTATAATTTCAGCAATTCTATTTTTTTTAATTGTTATACTTTCTTTAGTAAGTATTTTACTTTTTGCTAAGTCAAAACTTTTACCATCTGGGGAGATATCATTATTAATTAATGGCAAAGAAAATTTGACTGTCAATCCGGGGGAAACTATTTTAGGTACTTTAGGTAATAATAAAATCTTTCTTCCATCTGCTTGTGGTGGTGGAGGTACTTGTGCGATGTGTAAATGTCAAGTAACTGCTGGTGGCGGAGAAATATTGCCGACAGAAAAGCCATATTTCACACGAAAAGAAATTCAAGACAATTGGAGATTGGGTTGTCAGGTTAAAATAAAAAATGACATGGAAATCAATATTCCAGAAGAAATTTTTGGCATCCAAAAATGGGAATGTGAAGTGGTTTCTAACTATAGTGTGGCGTCTTTCATTAAAGAATTTATAGTAAAATTGCCGGAGGGTGAAAGTCTTGATTTTAAAGCTGGAGGGTATATTCAAATTGATGTGCCAGAAACTGAGGTTGAATATAAGGATATGGATATTTCGCCAAATCCAAACGATCCGTCCGGACCTGATAAATTTAAAGGTGAGTGGGATAAATTTGGTTTGTGGGACTTAAAAATGGTTAATGATGAACCTGTTTATAGAGCTTATTCTATGGCTAATCATCCAGCCGAAGGTAATATCGTTATGCTTAATATACGGATTGCAACACCCCCGTGGGATAGAGCTAAGAATGCTTGGATGAATGTTAATCCCGGTATCTGTTCTTCTTATGTGTATTCTTTAAAACCGGGTGCTAAAGTAACTGTCTCGGGTCCTTATGGCGAATTTTTTATTAAAGAGACAGAAAATGAAATGGTGTATATTGGTGGTGGTGCTGGAATGGCTCCTATGCGATCTCATTTGTTTCACCTTTTCCACACTTTAAAAACTAATCGTAAGGTTACTTTCTTTTATGGAGGACGTTCTAAAAGAGAATTGTTTTATTTAGATGATTTTAGAGCTATTGAAAAAGATTTTCCAAATTTCAAGTTTCACGTTGCCTTATCTGAGCCTCTTCCAGAAGATAATTGGAGAGAAAAAAAAGATATTAATGATGATGGTGATGGCTTTGTTGGCTTTATTCATCAAATTGTAATTGAACATCATTTAAAAACACATGAGGCCCCAGAAGATATAGAGTTTTATTTTTGTGGACCACCGTTAATGAATCAGGCTGTATTGAAAATGTGTGATGATTGGGGCGTTCCAGAAGAAAATGTTGACTTTGATGATTTCGGTGAGTAAAGTTATTTTTCTAGTTATTTTTTTATTTGTTTCTTGTCAACAGACCTTTCAAAAATATTCTTTATCTGGATATGCTCAAGGTACTACTTATAATATTAAATATCATCATACATCTAATTTAATTAACAAACAATCCATAGATAGTTTGTTGAGTATTATTGATAAGTCAATGTCTTCATATGTCAAAAGCTCTACGGTTTCATCTATTAATAGTGGTTTAGATGTGAATCTAGATAGTTTGATATCTATCGTTATTGAAAAATCAATAGACATATGTCATCAAACAAATGGTATGTTTGATATTACTGTTTCACCACTGGTAAATTATTGGGGGTTTGGTCCAAATAAAATTAGACAATTAGACTTATCTAATTTAAAACACAGTGAATATGAAATTGGATGTGATAAAATTTCTATTCAAGATAATAAATTAATAAAAAGTAATTCTGTTTCTATTGATTTAAATGGTATTGCGCAAGGATTCAGTGTTGATTATATCGCAAGTTATTTGTATAGAAAGGGCGTTTCTGATTTCATGATTGAGATTGGTGGTGAAATTAGGTGTTCGGGCGATAATATGCAGTCTGGATGGAAAATTGGCGTTGATACTCCAACAGATAAAAACAGAAGTTTTGCCTATGTGTTAAAACTCGACAATATTTCACTAGCCACCTCAGGTTCGTATAGAAATTATTATTATGCTGATTCTATTAAAATTAACCATACTATTAATCCAAAAACTTTATATCCTACATCTAATTCACTGCTTAGTGCTACTATATTATATGCTGATTGTATGAGTGCAGATGGTTATGCTACAGCTTGTATGGCACTTGGTGTTGAAAAGGCTAAAGATTTTTTGCAGAAAAATAATATTATAGGTTCACTCATTTATGTTGAAGGTGAAGATACTATTCATTATTTTTCTAGTGGTTTTTCAGAATTTTTACACTCTTCGCCGGGGTCTGCGCCACAATAATTACATTTTTCTCCTGCTTTATTCAAAAAAGGATTATTACTTGCACATGTACCAGAAAATTGACCATCTTTTTTAAGTAAAATTTTTACACAAATTCCTGCAAAACAAATTGCTATAAAACATATAGATAAAATAATAGTTGTGTTCATGAGATATTGACTTCTTCCTCTAGTTGGATGTTAAAATTTTCATATATATCTTTTTTTATCTTATTTGCTAGTGCTAGTATTTCTTTTCCAGTTGCATCTCCTCTGTTAATTAGAATCAATGAGTGTTTGTTATAAACCCCACATGTTTTTTCTGTATGACCTTTCCACTTACACTTTTCAATTAACCAGGCAGCGGGTATTTTTATTTCTTCTTTTTCTTGAAAAAAAGGTACTTTGGGATGTTTTGTTTGTAATCTATAAAGAGTTCGTTCTGAGATGATAGGGTTTTTAAAAAAACTTCCTGCATTGCCTATCTTTTTTGGGTCAGGTAATTTGTTTCTTCTGATTTCAATCACTTTTTCTCGTATCTTTTTACAAGTTACTTCTTTTATGTTCGTGTTTTTAAATGCTTCATGTAATCCTTTATATAAAATATTTACTTTTTTCTTTTTTGACAACACGAGTTGTAATTTTGTTATTATAAATTTACCTTTCATTTTTTTTTTAAAAATCGAATTTCTATATCCAAACTGACAATCAGCTTTAGTGAATTTATTTTTTTTTATTGTGTCTAAATTAATTCCTTCTAATTCTAGAAATACGTCTTTTAATTCAGCCCCATATGCTCCAATATTTTGAATTGGAGCAGCACCGGCATATCCAGGGATTAATGAAAGGTTTTCTATTCCATACAAATTATTTTCCACACTCCATTGTACTACGTTATCCCATATTTCACCAGCACCTATTTCAATTGTAGTTTCCTTTTCGGTTTCTTTTTTTATGTTAATTCCTTTGATTTGGTTATGTATTACTACACCATTAATATTTTTAGTGAAAAGTATATTGCTGCCACCACCTAGAATAAATTTCTTATATGTTTTAAATTTTTTTTCTTTTAGTAATTCTATTATATCATTTTCATTTTTCACATTTAGAAAGAACTTGGCATTTGCATGTACTTTAAAAGTGTTGTGATTTATTAATGATTTAGAATTTAGTATATTCATGTTGCTAATATAGTTTGTTTTAAATTATTAGAATTATATTAATCAAATCAAATTAAATTGAAAAAAGTTATTATTTCTGTTACTAATGATTTAAATACTGATCAACGTGTTGATAAAGTAGCAAATTCTCTTTTGGATAATGGTTTTAGTGTGTTGTTAGTGGGTAGAAAAATTAGAAATTTTTCTAGCCCATTGATAAGTCGATCATATGATTGTCATCGATTTAGTTTGATATTTGACAAAGGATTTCTTTTTTACTTGGAATTTAATATTCGATTATTCTTTTTTCTATTTTTTAAGAAAAGTGATATTTTATTATCAAACGATTTAGACACTCTTCTTCCGAATTTTCTGGTTTCTAAATTAAAAAGAAAAAAGTTGGTATATGATAGTCATGAGTTATTTGTAGAAGTTCCGGAGTTAATTCATCGTCCGATTGTGAAGAGAGTTTGGTTGTTGCTAGAGCAATTTTGTTTGCCCAGGATTAGATATTCTTATACTGTTAGTACCAGTATAGCAAACTACTATCATGAAAAATATAATATTAATATGAGTGTTGTTAGAAATTTCCCTTTCTATCAAAAAATAGATGTGAGCACTCTTGTCAATGATAAAAAAATCATTTATCAAGGCGCTGTTAATCAGGATAGAGGTGTTGATTTGATGATTGCAGCTATGCAATATGTAGATGCTAAATTATATATTGCTGGCACTGGAGATGTGCTAGATCAAATGGTTGATTATGTTATAAAATTAAATCTTGATAAGAAAGTTATTTTTTTAGGACAAGTGCCTTTTCAAAAATTATCTAAGATAACACAATCTGCTTCTTTGGGATTGTCTTTTGAAGAAGACACTTGTTTAGCTTATCGGTATTCTTTGCCTAATAAAATATTTGACTATATACATGCTGAAATCCCTGTGTTGATTAGTAATCTTCCGGAATTCATTAGTGTTATAAAGAAATATGATGTAGGTATGGTTTTATCTTCAAGGGATCCAAAAGAAGTCGCTAGTCAAATTAATACATTAATTTCTTCAGATAGGAAGCATATGTTGCCTAAAATTAAATTAGCTAAAAAGGATTTATGTTGGGAAAATGAGCAAAAAAAATTACTTTCTCTTTTCACCTAAATCACATTCCATCTTTAAAAAGAATCCTAGTTTGTAAAATTGAAATAACAATAAACTTGGATTTTTTGAAAGCAGGTTTGTTAGAATTAATGATTTTAATATATTAAAAACAAATAATATCGGCTTCCTTAAGCCCCAAAAAGCCAATATAGATGCCCATTTAAGAAGTTTTATTTTTCGAATAATATTTTTGTCCCGATTATATTTTAGTAGATTTTTTAATCCTGTCTCACAATCTTTAATAAAATTTTCATTATTCTTTAAACCAATATGATATAGTGGGTTTTTTATATGTTGAAAATAGTATGGATGTTTTATTTGAAATAATACATCCTCATATCCATAAGTTGTGATGTTTTCATCAAATTGATTTTGTTTGAAAGCCAATTTGTGAATTAAAAAATGATGAGATGAAAAGATGTCTTTTTTTCTTTTTGACTCTATTTTGTTTCCATATTTTTGATGCAGTGTGTTTTTAGTTTCTTTTTTTTCATATAGGCTTTCACCATAGTAGATATACGAATTTCTTGTATTTGCAATATTGTTAACTCTGTTTTTAATTTGTTGTTGCAGGTCTCTGGATGTTCTTATAGCTTCTATATAATTTAATATAAAGTGTTCTGTCGCGATTTTTGAATCACAATCAATAAATAAAAGCCATTCAAAACATGCTTTTTTTGCTAATAAATTTCTAATAGCTGAGCGTCCAATGTTTTTTTTTAGTATCTCATATTTTACATGCTTTAATTTTTGGATGGAGTTATTTGAAAAGTAGTTAGTCGAGCCATCTTCTATGCAGATGATTTCAAAATCATTTAAACTTGGTGTTTTTGTGCATAAAACATGTAGATCCTTTATGAACTTTGATGTGTTCCAATTGTAACAAGGTATTAAAATAGATATTTTTACATCCATAGATTATTTTTCAAAAACATGGTTTTTATCGCATACTATAGTTCTTTTTGGAAATCGGTCCATTAAGTATTTGTCATGTGATGCCATTAGTACAGTTTTTTTAGATGTAATATCTTGTAATAGTTGAATAATTTCTTCGGATGTTTCAGGGTCTAAGTTGCCAGTTGGTTCATCAGCGAGTATAAGTTCAGGGTTGTTGATTAGGGCTCTAGCAATTGCTATTCTTTGTTGTTCTCCGCCAGATAATTCGTGAGGTTTTTTGTGTCCTTTAGTTGACATGTTTACTAATTCTAAAACTTCAGTTAATCTTCTTTTCATTTTTTTGTGGTCTGTCCAATCTGTTGCTTTCATGACAAATAGTAAATTTTCATTTACATTTCGGTCTTTTAATAATTGAAAGTCTTGAAAAACAATTCCAATTTTTCTTCTCAAAAATGGAATTTCTTTTTCTTTAATTTCTCTAAGGTTAAATCCTGCGATATTTCCATCTCCTTCTTTTAGTTCCAAATCTGCATATAAGGTTTTTAATAAGCTGCTTTTTCCACTTCCTGTTTTTCCAATTAGATATACAAACTCTCCCTTTTGAATATTAAATGAAACATCTTTTAATATCAAGTGATCCCGTTGGTAAATTTGTGCTAAATGTAAGTGGATAATGGAGTTGATTTTATTTAGGTTTAAATTAATTATAATAATAATTCTTGATTCACAAATTTAAATAAATAAACAAATTTTATTACTAATGTTAATTATTTTGTTAAAATTAATTAGTTGATATTGTATTATTATTCGTTATAATACTCTTATGTTTGATAATTATAATGTATAGATTTATTTTTCTTCTTTTTCTATTTTCTAACACTTTATTTTCTCAAAATATTAGTGTAAAATATAATGATGGTCTAAATTGTTTTTTGAAACAAGATTATGTGTGTGCAAAGTCTCATTTTTCGGATATTATAATTGACTATCCAAATGTCAGCAAATCCATTATTGAATATGCTCATTATTATTGTTTTCTATCTGCATTAAAACTTTATCAAAAAGATACAGATTATTTATTTGATAATTTTATTAACCTTTTTCCATTTAGCAACAAAAAAAGCGAAGCTATCTTTTTTATGAGTGAGTATCTTTTTGAAAAAAAAGAATATAAAAAAGTTATAAGCTTATTAAGTCAAATTAATCTTTATCAATTAAGTAAAGACAATAAGGATGAGGCATTTTTTTATTTAGGTTATAGTTGCTACCAGCAACAGAAATACGAACTAGCAAAAAATAGTTTTTATGAAGTGCTTAGCTCCTTTGATAGTAAATTTAGAGATGATGCAGTGTTTTATAATGCTAATATTTTACTACAAGAATCGAATTTAATACCAGCCTTAAAAGAATTCCAATCACTCACAAACTCACGAGTCTATACTCGGAAGGTTCCATATTATATTGCAAATATATTTTTTGAATTAAATCAATATCAACAGGTTGTAAGTTATTTGAATACTGTGTTAGACTCAATTGACGTAGATAATTATACAGATTTGGTGTTATTACAAGCAAAATCGTTTTTTCATTTAGACAAATATGATCCAGCAATAGCTTATTTTGAAGATTATAAAACTTTGTCTGACACTTTAAATGCGAAGCAGCTATATCAGATAGGATATGCTTATCATCAAAAAGGTCTTTTTGGATTTGCTATAAATCATTTAAATAAAATTTCTATAGTCACAAATGATACAATTTCGCAATATGCATTTTATTATTTAGGAGATAGTTATAGAAAAACAAACAATAAATTAGAAGCAATCAATGCATTTAGGTCAGCATCTGTTTTAAATACAGATTCATTAATTCAGCATGATGCATTTTTTCAATTTGTATCCTTGTGTTATGAACAGACCCATCCTCTATATAATACTATTCATTATCTAAATGAATTTATTAAAACCTATCCTAATTCAGAACATCTGGATCAAGTGTATACTTATTTGGCAAACACTTATTTGAACAGTTATAATTATGATGAGGCAATCACTACTTTAGAAAAAAGTTCTTTTTCTGATGTCAATATGAAACTTCAATATCAAAGAATTTGTTTTTATAGGGGAGTTCAGCTGTATAATGATGGTGTGTATAGTAAAGCTATTGATTATTTTAATAAGTCTATTGGGGCAGGTGGAGATTCTGGTGTGTTATATGATTCATATTACTGGAAAGGCGAGTCTCATTATAATTTAAATCAATTTTCAGAAGCATTGTCCTCATATAATAAATTGCCAAAAAAGAATTCATTATATTTTAAAAGCTTATATCCACAAGCTTATTCTTATTTAAAATTAGGTGATTATTATATTGCAGTTAAAAAATTCAAGCAATCGAAAGAATATCAAGAAGACTTAAATGTATTGCATGATATTTATACTAGAATTGGAGATGGGTATTTCTCATTAATGAAATATGATGCTGCTGCAAGTTTCTACAGTGAAGCTTTAGAAATTGGTGGCTTTCAAGCTGATTATGCTGCATATAAGAAAAGTAGTTCGTTTATTTTATTAGAAGATTATAAAAAAGCCATAGAGTCTTTGCGGGATTTAGTTCAGCGTTTCCCTAATTCTAATTATGTAGATGATGCATTTTTTGACTTAGGTAATGTTTATCTTACGATGAAAGATTTTGATGCTGCTATTAATAGTTTTTCATCAATTCATTTGGGTTTTCCAAACAGTTTATTTTTTGCCGATGCAAAACTGAAAATTGGTTTAGTTCACTATATGAAACAGGAAGACCAAATGGCGATTGAAATATTGACAGAATTAGTCGTTGAAGCTTCAAGTGCTAAAGTGTCAGAAGAGGCGCTTAATATCATTAAGAATATATATAATGAAACAGGTCAGGCAAATAAATTTCTCGAATTATTAAATAATGTGGATCATGATTACACCAAATCAGAATTAGACTCATCTACTTATTATTCTGCAGAACTGCAGTACATGCAGCAAAATTATAAGCATGCTATTTCTGCTTTAACATCTTATTTATCTTACTATCCAGATGGTTTGTTTTCATTAGAAGCCAATTATTTTTTATATAAATCACATGAAAATCTCGGTCAATTGGAGCTGTCAATGATTTTTTTAAGTAAAATCATTAATGATAAGCAAAATAAATATACCGTTGAGGGGGTTTCAGAATTAGCAAGAATAAGTTATAAGTTGGAAAAGTATATTTCTTCTGAAAAATATTATCAGCAATTATTAGAGTTAGCTCCTACTATTGACATGAGACAAAAAGCTATTTTAGGACTGCTGGAATCTAAATTTCAACTTTTTAAATATGATCAAGTTATTGACTGTGTTGTTGAATATGTGTCTGAGGATTTATTTTCCCAGAAAGATGAGTTGCGTATTCAGTATTTAAACGCATATTCTTTATATAAATTAAATCAAAGTGCCAAAGCTTTAGAAGTTTTTAAATGGTTAACTTATAATAGTGATGGTGAATTAAAAGCAGAATCTATTTTTTATAGAGCACAAATTAGTTATAATAATAGTGATAGTGAAAATTGTCAAGAATTAATTTTTCAATTAATCCATGAATTACCTAATTATCAGAATTGGGTAGATAATAGTTTAATCCTTTTAGCAAAAAACTACATTGTGCAAAGGGATATGTTTCAAGCCCAGCATGTTTTGATGGAATTGAAAAAGAAATCAAATGACCCTCTAATATTAGAGCAAGTAAACAACATGTTGATGACCAATTTCCCGGATGTTAAATTAGATTCTTTAATTCAAACAAAGTAATGAACAAATACCTTTTTATATTATTTATTCCTTTTATGTGTTATTCACAGGATGAAAAATTGAGAATCGAAACAATTAATGTATTTAAAGAATTCCAACCAAAAATTTCAAATAGTAAAAAGATTGGTGAGCAGCCTATTTTTAACGATACCTTAAGCGTCAATGTTGTTCCTTCTCAATCAATCTTAAACAAGAAGTTGGAATTAAAAGAAACCACTTTATATAAAAGTCCTTCTAAATTTAGAATGAACAAGCTGAACAATGATTTTCAACAATATTTTTCTATTACTACAGGTTCACATACTTTTTTAAAAACCAAGTTTCATTATAATACTGGTTTATCTGTTCTTCACAATTCAGGTATATATTTAGAGCATACTTCTGAAGATTATGGACTTCAATCCCCCTATTATAAACATCTGAATGGTGAGCTGAAAAACACTATTAAATTATATAGTAATAGATTTTTTAATGATAAATTATTAGAAATAAGTTCTCAGTTTTATCGGCAATCAGGTCTTTATTGGGGTGGTTTAGAGGCTTTTTCAGTTGACTCAATATCTAATTTTATTGGTGATTTATTTAATATTGAGGCTAATCTGAAACAAATTTCCAATGCTAAATTTTTAAAATCAATAAATTTGGAATTGCATTCTTTTTCTCATAACCATGGTAGAAAAGAATTATTTTTTAATTCTGCTCTGAATTTCGAGCTCGAAAAGGCATTGAGGAAGTATTCGTTTTCCCTTTCATATAGTATAAGTAATACTAGCCTTAGTCCCGATTGGGTTTTAATGAATAATAGTTTATTATTTAAGCCTGAAATTTTATCTGGCTTTCACCTAGATAAAATGTCGGATAGGGTGGTCAAATCAAAGTTCCTAATAAGCGGAACAAAGCTTATTAATTATGCGGTCGGGGTAGATTTACAATACTATAGCTTAAGTGATTTTAATGTTGATGCTGAATATGATGATATTAATTATTTGATTTTTCCGACCATCAAATTATTTAAAAACTTAAACAATAATCAAAGAATTGAATTTTTGATTGAAAAAGATTTCAAATACCCTTCATTTATATCTTTATTTGATGACATTTCATATTTAGACCCATATTATAGAAATGCTATTGAGAAAGAAATGAAAGCGGCCTTAATATATAATACAGCTTTTTCGGAAAACCTTTCTTTGTTTTCTAGTGTTAGGTATAATGTTATTAAAAATAAGTTGATTCCATTTTTATTGTCTTCAGAAACAGGGTACAGCTCTTTATTTGCCCAAAATAGTCAGTTAATGCATCCATTGAGTTTTTATGCGTCAGATTTTAGTGGTATTGTGGCTTCTGGTTCTTTCAGTTTCTCAAAAAATCAATATGATTTCCTAATGTCTGGCACTGTTAATATGTTACATTCTTCAGAACATATAGATAGAAGTATATTGCCATTAATTGAATTAAATAGTATGTTGACAGTCAATTTGTTTGAAAATTTTGACATTAGTTCTTGTTTATACTTTGTAGGCGAAAGAGATGCACTTCGTATACCGTCTTTACTTGCTTCTAATTCTAACTTGACATATGTCCATCTGGCATCTTATTCTAATCTAAGTGTTTCCATGAAATATGCTTTGAAAAACATGTTTTTTTCTATTGATTTTAATAACTTACTAGGTCAGAAGATGGATTTTTTTGATGGATATTATGATGATGATCGTTTCAAATTTAGATTGGGATTTGTTTATAATTTTTAATGTAAAAAAACATCTGTTTTTTTAAAAAAATAGATGAAAAATACTATAAATATTATTATATTTAGTATACTAAGATAATCTTGAAATTATGGATGTAGAGAATCAAAATAAAAACCAGTATTCAGCTGGTAGTATTCAGGTCTTAGAAGGCTTGGAGGCAGTAAGAAAAAGACCTGCGATGTATATCGGTGATGTTGGACAAAAAGGTCTTCACCATCTTGTTTATGAAGTAACGGACAACTCTATAGATGAGGCTTTGGCAGGTCATTGTAAAAATATATATGTTACTATTAATCAAGATAATTCTATTACAGTATTAGACGATGGACGAGGTATTCCAACTGGAATGCATGAGAAGGAAAACAAGTCGGCGCTTGAAGTTGTAATGACGGTTTTACATGCTGGTGGTAAATTTGATAAAGATTCGTATAAAGTTTCTGGAGGTTTACATGGTGTTGGGGTTTCATGTGTCAACGCATTATCACAACATTTAAAAGTCCTAGTTTATAGAGAAAACAAGATTTTTTGTCAAGAATATGAAAGAGGTGTCCCACTTTACCCAGTAAAGCAAGTGGGTGACACAACTAAAAGAGGTACAGAGGTCACCTTTTTACCAGATAAAAATATTTTTATCGAAACTGAGTATGTATATGATATTTTATCTGCTAGAATGAGAGAGTTGTCTTTTTTGAATAAAGGGATTTCAATTACTATAACTGACAAGAGACATAAAAATGAAGATGGCACACATGTTTCCGATCATTTTTATTCTGAAGGAGGACTACAAGAATTTGTGAAGTATTTAGATGCAACGCGAGATTCTTTAATGGAAAATGTTATGCATATGGAAGGAGAAAAGAACGGTATTCCTGTGGAAGTAGCAATGCAATATAATAGTACTTATGCAGAGAATTTACATTCTTATGTAAATAATATTAATACTCATGAAGGTGGTACGCATTTAGCAGGATTTAGGCGGGCTTTAACTCGAACTTTGAAAAGCTATGTTGAAAAAACTCCTGGATTTTCAAAAGAAAAAGTTACTATTTCTGGAGATGATTTTCGTGAAGGATTAACAGCAGTTGTTTCTGTCAAAGTAATGGAGCCGCAATTTGAAGGGCAAACTAAAACAAAATTAGGGAACAGCGAGGTTATGGGGCCTGTCGACCAATTGGTTGGAGAAATGTTATTTAATTATTTGGAAGAAAATCCTAGAGAAGCGAAAGCTATTGTGCAAAAAGTTGTGTTAGCTGCTAAGGCTAGACAAGCAGCAAAAAAGGCAAGAGAATTAGTGCAGAGAAAAACAGTTATGTCGTCTACTGGATTGCCTGGTAAGTTGTCAGATTGTTCTGAAACAAATCCTGAGCTTTGTGAAATATTTTTAGTTGAGGGGGATTCAGCGGGTGGTACAGCAAAGCAAGGGCGAGATAGGGCTTTTCAAGCTATTTTGCCATTGAGAGGTAAGATATTAAATGTAGAAAAAGCCATGCCTTATAGAGTGTTTGAAAATGAAGAGATTAAAAATATGTTTACTGCATTGGGGGTCTCTGTTGGAACTGAAGAAGATGAGCGAGCATTGAATTTGGAAAAATTGAGATATCATAAGATCGTTATTATGTGTGATGCTGATGTTGATGGTAGTCATATTGCGACTTTAATCCTAACATTCTTTTTTAGATATATGAGGGAATTAGTTGAAAGAGGATATGTGTATATTGCAACTCCACCTTTATATTTAGTGAAAAAAGGTTCTACTCAAAGATATTGTTGGGATGATGAAGAAAGAGATAAGGTTGTGGCTGAATTAAAAGGTGGTAAAGACGTTAAGGTGAATATTCAAAGATATAAAGGTTTAGGTGAAATGAATGCATCTCAATTATGGGATACTACCATGAATCCGGAAGAAAGAACATTACGACAGGTTACTATACAAAATGCAGCAGAATCGGATAGGGTGTTTTCAATGTTGATGGGAGATGAGGTCCCGCCAAGAAGAGCTTTTATAGAAGAAAATGCTCATTATGCAAATATTGATGTGTAAAAAGGCATATTAAAAAATATGCCTAAAAAATAAATTCGCAACTGATTTTAAAAATTCAAAAAGTACACAGCAATTATTTTTTCAAATACAGAATACTCTTTTCTGCAAGATTATCCACCTCAATTTAATTCAAAGAAGGTGAAATCACTACTACTATTCAACAAAGAAAAACAACTATATAAAACGAGATGAGTTGCTAAGAATAATAAAAGTTTTATTAGATGAAACTATCTTATAAGTTAAAGATGAAATTAAAGTGTTTTTATCAACCTTATCAAAGCCGTCAAAGACTACTAGAAAAGAGTTGATTTAGAAGATAGTATTGTTGTTGGTTGGAAAGATTTAAAATAAATGGATATTTTGTTTATACATATTTTTATCCTATCTGGCCATTGTAATTTTTCCAGTTTCTTTTTTTTCTTCACCTAGGTTGGTTGTGTAAATAATTTTATAACTATATACATCAGGTGGCAACATGGTTCCATCTTGTAGTTTACCATCCCAACCTACTTCATAGTTATTGGTTTCAAATATTTCTTTTCCCCATCTGTCATAAATACGCAAATTATATGTGTTCATGTCTATATTTAGTAATGATGGTGAAAAAGTATCATTGACTCCATCATTGTTTGGTGTAAAAACATCTGGTGTATATGAGTAATAATCTTGTAGTATTTGTATTTCTTTTTTTATTTCATCTTCACATCCATATTCATCTGTGATAGATAAGGTAATGTAATAGGATCCAGGTTCTGTATATAAATATGAAGGGTTTTGTTCATTTGAACTGTTTCCATCTCCAAAGTCCCATTCCCATGAGCTAATATTTGAATCAATTGATAAGTCAGTAAAATTAGTTGGTGTATTTGAAAGCATAAATTCATATTCATCAATACTAAAGTCTGCAAAAGGTCTCGAATTAAGTGTGAATTCTGCTTGAGCTTCACAAGCAAATAAGTCTAGTACTAACACTGCATATTCACCTTCTTCTAAATTTGTAAATATGCCTTGGTTATTTGTTGCAATAGTTACCCCATCTGTAATTAAATTATATTGGTATATAGGTGTCCC
>NZWM01000014.1 GCA_002698365.1 Flavobacteriales bacterium
CACCATCAATACTCCATGGTGCTTCATCGGTTGAAAACTCCTGCACCTGACCATCAATTTCATAATACCAAACATCTTCATAAACATCTTTTTTAGCATCAAGAGGAAGTTGTCTATCGTCTATAATATCCGTCCCAATTTTATATGCCCTAAAATCTACAATAGGTAAATGAGATAATGTATAAACACAAAACATTAAAGGAATTAACACAGCTGTTAGAATTATAGAAAATTCATTTTTGGACAAAGATTTAATTTTGGCCTGAAATACAAACAATAATATTGAGATAAACACAAGATGTATATCCTTGAAAAAGGAATGCCAAGGATCTAATTTCATGAAATCTCCGAAACAACCACAATCAGTCACTTTATTAAAATAAGCTGAAAAGAAAGTTAAAAATGTAAAGAAAATCATTAATAATAAATTCCCCCACATTACTTTTTTAATCTGAAAACCAAATATTAAACAAACACCTAACAGTATTTCAAAAAGAATTATAAAAACTGAAAAAAATAAACTCACAGGCACCAACCACTCCATACCAAATACTTCAAAATATTCTTGAAGCTTATATGAAAACCCTAGCGGATCAATAAGTTTTACAAAACCTGAAAAAAGAAGAAAACCTGCATAAGAAAATCTCAGCACATATACCATATTCTGTATAGACAACACTTTTAATAAAGCAAGGACAGCCGACAAAGTTTGTAACACAAAAAAAATAATCAAAAAAGTCATTTTTCTAGTAATTTAATTAAAGCAAAAATGGCATAATTTATCATATCAAAATAATTAGCATCTATACCTTCTGACACTAATGTTTGCCCCTTATTATCCTCTATTTGCTTCACTCTTAATAATTTCTGCAATATCAAATCAGTAAATGATCCTACACGCATATCTCTCCAAGCTTCATCATAATCATGATTTTTTGCAGACATCAATTTTTTTGCTTTTTTAGCATAATACTGATGCAGTTGTGAAGCCTCTTCTTGTGTTAAATCTGCCGAATCTGAAAGCCCTTTATCTAATTGAATCAATGCAATAATTGAATAATTAATAATTCCTTTAAATTCTGCTTCGACACTATCACCAATCTCTTGCTTACCCTTATCCTCAATACTTCTTATTCTTTGAGCTTTAATAAAAATCTGATCTGTTAAAGAGCTTAATCGCATAATTCTCCAAGCACTACCATAATCAAGCATTTTTTTATTAAATAAGGTATGGCAATTCTCCATTATTACATCGAAACTATCTTGTGTGTTCATGCGTAATTTTAATCATTAAATTATATCTTTAGACAAAATTAAAATAATTAATTAATCTTAATATATTCAATGTGGATTTTTATGAAAAATTAATAACAAAGTCTCCCATGGTTATGGGAATCGTCAATATAACCCCTGATTCTTTTTATGATGGCGGAAGACATAAAAATATAGAGGGCTACATCCAATATATTGAACAAATTATCAATGAGGGAGTAGACATTATTGATTTAGGTGCATGTTCCTCAAGACCAGGTGCAAAACCAATTTCATTAAAAGAAGAGGAAACTAGATTATTACCTGTATTAGAAAAAATAAAAAAAGAATTCCCGCATATTCCAGTATCAATAGACACATATAGATATCAGATTGCTGAAAAAGCTATTTTATGTGGAGCACAATTAATCAACGATATATATGTTGAAAAAGACAAACAAAAAATGTTTTCAGTAATTGCAAAACATAACACCCCATATGTTTTAATGCATATGCAAGGAAATCCCGAAAATATGCAGAAAAAAATTCACTATATAGACTTCCAAACTGAAATCATGGATTTTTTTAAAAATAATATCAAAGAGCTAAACCAAATGGGAGTAAACAACATCTTATTAGATCCTGGATTTGGCTTTGGAAAGACATTAAATCAAAATTATAGTTTAATAAATATGATTTCCAGACTTAAACAGCTCAATTACCCTATTTTAACAGGCTTATCAAGAAAATCCATGATTAGTCAAGGACTAAATACAACACCAAAAAATGCTTTAACTGGAACAATTGCAGCAAATACTATATGTTTAATGAATGGGGTTAATATTATTCGTGTACATGATGTAAAAGAAGCAAAAGAAACAATAAAAATATTTAACCTAACACAAATAAATAATTAAACATTGAGAACACCTATATTCATAATTATTTTATGCTTAATCAGCTCTTGTCAAAATAAAAAAACATATAACATAGTATTAGAAAAAACAAATCGAAATTTCATACTAACTGACCTAAACAATAATATTATAACAATTCAAAACACAGAAAAAGCTAAAGTTTTTTTCACTCTCGATCCAGAGTGTCCATTATGTAAGTCATATTCGAAAAAAATAAATGAAATACATGCGAAATATAATCACAGCATTGATTTTTATGGTTTTTTACCTTCTACTATTTTTAATAAAAAAAAAGTAGATCATTTTGTGGAAAACAATGACATCAAAATGCAAGTCATTGTAGACACAAATCAAATATTAACTAATTTTTTACATGCTAGTATAACACCAGAATGTTTTTTAGTAGATAATAATTTAAATACACTTTATAAGGGATTAATTGATGACTGGATTAAAGAATTAGGAAGAAAAAGACAAAATATTAACAACAATTATCTAGAAGATGCACTAAATGCATTTTTAAACAACAGAGAAATAATTAAAAAAGAAACTAAAGCAATCGGATGTATAATAGAAAAATAACTATACTATACCTAATCAGCAATTTGCTTATTATAAGTTGTGTGAAAAAAGACACCACATTTTATACTGACATTGAACCTATTATACATGCAAAATGTGCTGTGTGCCACAATCCAAAAGGAGCTGGCCCTTTTGACCTAATAACATACGAAGACAGTAAAAAACGTACCAAAATGATAGCAGAAGTTATTACCAATAACTACATGCCGCCATGGCCTGCAGACAGAGAATATAGAAGTTTTTTAGGTGAGAAATCACTAACCAAGGAGGAAAAGTCTGAGATTTTAAATTGGATAAAAAACGGTGCAAAAGAAGGCGAAAAGAAAAATGCAACAACTCTAAATCTAAAAGTCACAAATAAAACCAAACCTCAACCCGATCTTATAGTTAAGATGCCTAATCCACACATAACAAATGGACTAAACAAAGATGAATTTTTAATGATGAAATTTCCTTTTGAACTAGAACAAGATACTTTTATAAAAAAAATTGAATTTGTTGCAGATAACAAACAGATTGTACATCACGTAAATGCGCATTTAATTACATATAACGATTCTCAAAAAAAGAATATTTACAATGGAGACAGAATCGTAAATACTGAAGATTTCTCCGACCAAGAAAGTTTTAAAAAACTTGACTTATTAAATGATGATGACAGTTACCCAGTATTAACCCCATCTGTATCTAATTATCTACCTGGATCAGAGGCAGTAGATTATCCGAATAACATAGGGGTCTTAAGAGCAAAGAAAAAAAATATTATCTTGGTAAATGATTTTCATTACGCACCAAGTCCCTATGAAGAAAAAGATGATTCATATTTTAACATCTATTTTAGTGAGGAACCTGCAAGTCGAGTCATACAAGAAACCCAACTAGGTACATTTGGGATATCAAAAATAACCCCACCTTTAATTATCCCACCAAATGAAATCAAGACATTTACTACAAAAGCAATGATTACACAAGACATTTCATTATTAACAATTAATCCACATATGCATTTAATCGGAAAATCTTTTTTAGCATATGCGATAACACTAAAAAACGAAACTATTCCATTAATCAAAATTGATGACTGGAATTTCAGGTGGCAATATTTTTACACATTTAAACAAATGTTAAAGATCCCAGCCGGTTCAGAAATTATTGTAAAAGCAACATATGACAACACAGAAAATAATCCTGACAATCCTTTTTCTCCACCAAAAGTAATTAAAGAAAGACAAAATCTAAATGGAAAAGGTAGTATGAGAACATCTGATGAAATGTTACAATTTATTATAAATTACCTACCCTATGAAGAAGGTGATGAAAACATACAATTAGGATTGTAATATTTTTTGATTAATCTTTTTAATAAGTGATGGCCCATTATATATAAAGCCTGTATAGATTTGAACTAAACTAGCACCGGCATTAAGCATTTGAACTGCATCATCAGCTGTGAAAATGCCACCTACAGCAATTACAGGGATTGAACCATTTGTCTTTTTACTTATATAAGAAACGACCTCCTTAGAACGAGTATATATCGGCTGTCCACTTAATCCTCCGGCGCCTATTTTTTGGATTTTTTCTAACGGAGTTTTCAACGTAATTCTATTTGATGATGTATTTGTTGCTATCAAACCAGATATATTAAACTTAATCACTAATTCAATCACCTCATCTATTTGACTGAATGATAAATCTGGTGAAATTTTAACCAAAATTGGTTTTTTATATGTTGTTTGATTTAAAGATTGAATTTGGGACAATAAATCATTTAAATATGATTTGTTTTGCAATTCAACTAAATCAGGTGTATTTGGAGAACTCACATTAAGAACTAGATAATCTACATAAGGAGCTATTTTCTCAAAACATTTAACATAATCTGATACCGCTAATTTATTAGGTGTAACTTTATTTTTACCAATATTTCCACCTATAATGATATTTGTATATTTTTTCTTGATTCTCTCAACTACCACATCTACACCTTCATTATTAAAACCCAAACGATTGATTAAAGCATTATCCTTATTCAATCTAAATATTCGAGGCTTCGGGTTGCCTGGTTGAGAAACAGGAGTCACAGTACCCACTTCAATAAAACCAAAACCTAATGAAGAAAATTCGTTAAACACTTGCGCATTTTTATCGAAACCTGCAGCCAATCCAACAGGGTTTTTGAAAGTTAATCCAAATAATTTACGTTGTAATCTTGGATCTTCAATACAATAAAAAAATGAAAAAAAACTGGACATACCAGGTAGTTTGAAGATGATTTTTAAAAATCTTAAAACAAAATTATGTGAAAACTCTGCTTTAAATAAAAATAAAAATGACCTAACAAGTATCTTGTACAACATTGGAATCCGAAAAAAAAACAATTATCAATTATTAACAACAAAAATAAGCAGAAATTTGGAGCTTAAAAAGAGACAGGTTAAGTAATAAATTTTTATTTTTATAAAATGTTTGAAAATTTGAGATTACTAAAAATCTTTTTTCACTGTATGCTAGTATTATGTGTATTACTAAGCACAGAGCTATTAGCATGTGACACAACCCCATCTTTAAATGTGAGCAATGTTATTGACAATGGTGATGGAACTTACTATATGGACATTACCGCATGTATTGGGTCCAGTGGTTCAGCGGATGGATTTGACTTGTATTTCAATAACGATATTAATATCATAGGCACAACAGTAACAGAAGTAACTGCCACTGGAACAGGAAATGTTGCGTCAGTTAGTGTAAGTAACGGTATATGGTTAGCTTTTTTTGACCAATACAATCCAGCAACAAACACTCCTTATTTTGAAAATGGTGCATGGGGATTAGATTGCATCGAATTTGGTGTAATAGTAGATGACAATCCAGAGGGAGCAACTCTATGTAGTGTAGGAATGAATGAAGATTGTCTCGGATTCACACAACAAGAAGTATTTGTAACATGTGGAGTAATACCTGGCCCATGTTTACCAAATTACTTTCTAACTGATAATGGGACCATTGACAGTAGTGTTTTACCTGCTGGCCAAAATTGCAATTTTGCTCCCTTTAATGATGAAATTATAGAGTTAAATGTCACATGTGACGGAAACTTTAACTTTTCGCTAACACAAGATCAAAGTCTGAATTGGCCAGGCGAATCTTGGCTTACAATTGCTGTAGGTTGCTGCAGTGGAGTAATAGAACAAACTAGTTCATTTGGATTCATAGACCCAACTATTACAATTGACACGTATTTAACAGAGGGCACATATTATATTATTGTAGATATTGAAGGAAATGGATTTCCAGGAGATTACATACTAGATGTTACATCAGATGCTGACCTAACATTAGTTTCTGAAGCTAATGCCGGTGAAGACCAGCTTACTTGTCAAGATTTCTCCAACTTAGATGGAAATAATCCTGTTGGCAATTCCGAGGTTGGCACATGGACAGTAATTAATGGAAATGGATTGTTAACAGACCCTTCTAACCCAACAACAACAGTAACAAACCTAAGTAACGGAAATAACACTTTTCAATGGGAAATTGCAAATGATTGTGCAAGCTCAGTGGATGAAGTGACAATAGAAGTTGCCAATAATATAAATTTAGATATACCAGAAACAATATATTGTTTGGACCAAATACCTTTATCAGTTGTAGGCGGAGTAAATAGCGGCGAATGGAGCGTAGAACCTGATTTCAACATTGAAATAGATGACATTAATGCAAACAACACATTTGCCACTGTCAATGCATATGGAAATTATGTTTTCACATATACGATTTGCGGAGAGGAGTTTTCTCAAGAAGTAAATGTAGAAAGTATTGCACCTACGCTTTCATCAGATTCTGATACATATTACTGTTTAGAAGAGTTTCAATTAATAGCTGAAGTAGAAGGTGACCCTGGGTACTGGGATGTTGAAGGGCCATATATAGCAGACTTTAACAATATTACATCTCTTACACCCATCATAAATGTAGAGGGGTATGGGACCTATGTGTTTATTTATTATGGCTGTGGAACAAGTACCGAAATCACAATTAATATGTCTGGAATCGAGCCCACAATCGATGGACCTGAAGATATCTATTGCTTAGATAGTTTTGAGTTAAGTTCAAATGTAGAAGGTGACCCTGGATACTGGAGTTTTGAAGGACCTGGAAATGCTGTTTTTGAAAACCAAAATAACAATAACACATCAGTTTCCGTAGATGCATATGGAACATATATTTTCAACTATAATGGTTGCGGATTAACAAGTGAATATATTGTAAACTCTTTAGAATTAATGCCACAAATTCTTAATCCAATTGACAATTACACAACTTATTGTGATTTAGAAATAAATTTAGAAGCATATGTTTTAGATGACCCTGGATACTGGGATTTTGAAGGGCCTGGAAATGCTGTTTTTGAAAACCAAACTAGTACTAACACATCAGTTTTAGTTGACACATATGGAGCATATGAATTCACTTACTATGGATGTGGAACAAATAGTGAATCAGTAACCGTAAACTTTAACACTTCAAACCCAGAAATTCTTGCTGAAACTAATATTTATTGTGAACTAAACACTGCCCTAAGTGCTCAAATTTATGGAAATGAAAATATTCAATGGTTCGTAAATAATGGACCAGATAATGCAAATGTTAATTTTTCTAATTCGACAGAACTAAATACTGAAATGACAGTATCTGAATACGGACTGTATGAAATTGGAATAACTGCATGTGGAGTTACTTCTTTTGCAGAGATAAGCTTTGAACCTATCGCTCCTCATATAATAGCAAATAATTTTCAAAATTGCATTTTAACTGCCACCTTATTAGCATATACAGATGACCCAAATGGTGGAGGACCATGGAGTCAAACTGGAGGACCAGAAGGCGCCATATTTTCAGATCCAAATTCTAATATAACTGAAGTAACAGTACCTGTTTTTGGGTTATACAACTTTTCATACCAAGGATGTGACACAATCTCAAACATCAATATTGGCTTTGAATGTCCACTAATTATTCCAAACACACTTACTCCAAACGGGGACGGAAACAATGACTTTTTCATCATTAATAATTTAAATCCCTCAATATATTCAGAAAGTCTATTCACGGTATATAATAGATGGGGAGTAGTAGTATTTACTGCAATGCAATATGGACTAAATGGTGAGTTCTGGGATGGTAAAACAACTTACAAGAATGAACCAGTAACGGACGGTGTTTACTTCTATGTACTGGAGGTATTTAACAATGCTAAACAACAAAAAGAAGAATACACAGGTGAAATAAATATATTCATCTCAAATTCATCTTCATCCAATGATGAATAAGTAAATGAACTTGAGAGAATATATTTAAAAATAGATTTAGATTATTTTTTAGATTTTTTGCCCTTTTTAGAGTTTTTAACTACCTCTAATGTGATTGGATGCAAATCTAAAATAAGAGACTCATATTTAGAAACTTGTCGACCTTTTAAAACCTTCTTTACAGCGTCGTCTCTTTTCTTTTGGAAACGCATTGCATGACTGTTAACATATTTTCTTGATTCTATTTTATCTGTAGTTGTATTAGCATCTGAACCAGATTGCCTTAAAGCTACTTTTTCTTGGACTTTCATTATGTTTTTAGCATACTCAGTAAATGCACTAAAACAAACTTCCTTTTGCTTATCCGTAAATTTTAAACCATTATCATTTAAATACTCTACAGCTTTAGCTGTTGATTTTTTCATATCCTTTTTTGCACTCATATTATTTTGAGCAAAAGAAAATGATATAGTTAATAAAAAGATAAAAACTAATATTATTCTATTCTTCATTGTTCTAAGTTTTTAAAAAATTAATACTTCAATATAAGAAACGAAATTAGTAATATTTTATTGCAATAACTAATTAGAGATATGATAACCAATTGTAAGAGAAATCACATGTAACTTGAAATTATTATTCATCACTGGATCAGAAATCACAAATGATTGAAAAATATTGTCATCAAATTCAACATTATAATTTTCAAAAAAATCACCTTCTTTATCTGGCATTTCTCTAAAAAAATTTAATAACCCCATACTATATCTTAGTGAAAAATAAAATGACTTGTTTTCATATCCTAAACCTGTAATTAAAGCTGTATTCCAATTAAACGGCCATTCATTGATATCATAACCATGGTTATCCGGATCTGCATTAGCATCAAAAAAATCATAAATTACTTTCTCAGAAAAAACTACATCATAATCAACATATTCATTATTTAAATTAAATCTTGCAAGAGCAGGGGCTTCTTCTGCTTTTACCAGTACTCCAAATTTACATCCCAATTGCAGAAATAAATTTTTAGTTGGGTATATCTTTATTAAAAAAGGAAAATTTATATAATGTGCTTTCCAAAAATAATTAGCAATTTTATACTCATCCGCATCACTTAATCCTGAAAAACCAAACACTAAATCACTAAAAATAGCATCACCATTTTGATATAAAGTATGATTGAAATCTATTTGTTCATATTGAATTTCTGGCTGTATAGAAATGCCTCTCATAACTGGCAAACTAGCTTTAATGCCAATCACACTCCCATTCATCATTTCTACATTATTTGAAAAATCTGTATCATTCCACATTCCAATATCATCAAAAAAAGATTCTCCCATATTAAAATCTAATAATCCATGCTCATTATGATTAGCACCATGTGCATAAACCGCATTATAGCCTATTAAAGGACCAAAATACAAACCTATAGATGTTCTCTGTGATTGTGAAAAACCAATAAACGTCAACAAATAACACAAAAAAAATAAATTTATTCTATTTGGCATACTCATCATCTAAAATCAATTTATTTAAAGTGACCCTGAAAGGATTCGAACCTTTAACCTCCTGATCCGTAGTCAGGTACTCTATCCAGTTGAGCCACAGGGCCATATTAATTATTTATTTGATAATAAAAACGAACGCAACTGATGTGTACTTTTTGGCTTTGCTACAATTTGCATACTTTTATTTAAAACAAACATGGTTGGAGTTTTTTTAATTTTATAATCCAAACAAATAGGTGATTTATACACTAAACCAACATTGTCTTTAAACTGACATAAATTACGCCAATTAAAATTATTATCTTTCACTGTTTGTCTCCATTTATTCTCAGAACGATCTAATGAAACAGCAATAATTTCAAAATCACGATTTGAATTTTTATTATACCAACTAGCAAAACCGGGTAATTCAGTCATACAATGGGTGCAATGAGAAGCCCAAAACATTAAAACGGTAAACTTATGCTTTTTGCAAATATTTTTCAAATTAACAGTATTGCCATTGATATCAGACACACTGAAATTTGGAGGAATATTTCCAAGTTGTAAATTCTTAAATTGACTAGCCCTTTCTTTCAATAATTGACTTGGCTCCACATCATCACCACAACCTTCACCAAAAATATATTCATCCATAATGTAATTACATAACTCCATCCAAATAGCAGCACCTTTTTTATCAGCCTGTCCAGTATTATAAAAGCCATCTAACATATTATACATACAAAATTCAGCAACATAATCATTTACTTTAGCATTTTCCATCACATAGTCAATAGCATCATGAAACCCATATTGGTTATTTGGCCAATTTGCATGAGTTTGAAAGTAAACTTGTATTCGATTTGGCAACAAAGAACTCCTGACAATAGATTCATCAGTAAAATCAATATCATTAAAATATAAATGAGAACTATTTATATTCTTTGATTGCATGTGTGACAATATCATACCAAAAAATGTTCCGGGATATTGATTATTTAAACTCACACCATAATCAAACAATTCATCTTGCAATGTTCTCATTTCTGCAATCTTCTGGTCTCTTGGTTTTTGACTTTTTCTAATTAATTTAACTTTCTGCTCAATTGATTGCTCTTTAGTAGTATAGAGTTTTTTAATCTTATTTTCTACAGATCCTTGAATATTATATCCTCTTTTAATTGTATTATGAGTAATATTAATAAACATTTTAGCAGACTCTTCTGGATTAATTACAAAATCTAATGTTTCATGATTAGAAGGATGTGCAAAGCTTAACCTATAAACACCTGTGGGAAAAACCGTACTCTTAAATGAAAATTCATGAGATTGAATATTTGCACTATCTAAAATATACTCATCATTACCCTTGATTTCATAAAGAAATATTTTTGAATATTTTGATTTATTTGGAAATTCAAGCTTACCCTCAATCTCACAAGCACCTCTTGTATTTTTTTTATATTTGATTTTTTGAGACTCTTGAGAAAACCCCATTAACGAACAAACTAAAGCTACACAAATAAAAATATTTTTTTTAAACATCATTAAAGCAAATTTAAGTATGCGAATATATCATTTTTTTAGCAGATTGTAAAGTGTTAGTAAGTAATGAAGCTATAGTCATAGGGCCCACTCCGCCAGGAACAGGAGTGATATACGAAGCTTTATGTTTCACATCATCATAATCAACATCTCCAACTAATTTAAATCCACTTTTTGTGTGATCAGACTTAACTCTATGAATTCCCACATCTATAATAACCACCCCCTCTTTCACCATGTCAGATTTTAAAAAAGATGGAACACCCATTGCAACAATAATAATATCAGCACCTAAGGTTAATGCACTTAAATTCTTTGTTTTACTATGTGCTAATGTAACTGTAGCGTTACCAATAGAATTATTACGAGACATTAAAATACTAATTGGAGTACCGACAATGTGACTTCTGCCAATGACAAGACATTTTTTTCCAGAAGTATCTATTTTGTATTCTTTCAATAAACTAATAATCCCCAAAGGTGTGGCTGGTATATAGCACGGTAAACCTAACACCATACGACCTATATTAATTGGATGAAAACCATCAACATCCTTATAATGATGAATACTATGTGTAACAACATTCTCATCAATATGATTAGGGAGAGGCAACTGTACTATGAGACCATCTATATTATTTGAGTGGTTAATTTCTTCAATTTTAGACAACAATTCGGATTGTGATACATTTTCTGGATATTCAATAACAGTAGAATTAAAACCTATTTCTTTACATGCTTTCACTTTTGCATTCACATAGGTTTTAGAAGCAGGATTATCTCCGACTAATATAGCTGCTAAATGAGGTGGACGCCTTCCATCAGAAACCATACTAGCGACTTGTAAGGATAATCCATTTTTTATATTACTAAATAATGCTTTTCCGTCTATTAACGTCATGTTTTTTATTTAAAATTTTGAGGTGCCCCCCCCAAGTTTTTCATCATATTTTCTAAGCCACCACTTTTCATCATTTTCATCATTTTTCCCATTTGACTAAATTGCTTAATCAGTTTGTTTACATCTTCCACCTTGGAACCACTACCACCAGCAATCCGTTTACGTCTAGAATAGTCTATGATTTTTGGATTATTACGCTCCTCTTCTGTCATGGAGAAAATCATCGATTCAATACCTTTAAAAGCGTCATCATCGATGTCTATATTACGAATAGCCTTCCCCATACCTGGAATCATCCCCAATAAATCTTTAAAATTGCCCATTTTTTTAATTTGTTTTATTTGCTTTAAAAAATCATTGAAATTAAACTGATTTTTCAGCATTTTCCTTTCCATTTTCCTGGCTTCCCTTTCATCAAATTGTTCTTGTGCCTTTTCAACTAAAGAGACTACATCACCCATTCCCAATATTCTATCTGCCATTCGGTTTGGATGAAAAACATCAATAGCATCCATTTTTTCTCCAGTTCCAATAAATTTAATAGATTTATTTACTTCTGTTTTAACTGTTAATGCAGCTCCACCTCTTGTGTCACCATCTAATTTTGTTAACACAACACCATCATAATCAAGAACTTCATTAAAAGCTTTAGCTGTATTCACAGCATCTTGCCCAGTCATTGCGTCAACAACAAATAAAATTTCTGATGGCGAAACAGCATCTTTAATAGACTTAATTTCTTTCATCATAAACTCATCAACCGATAACCGTCCAGCAGTATCTACAATAGCCAGATTAAATCCTTCTTTTTTAGCATGGGCAATACCCTCTTGTGCAATTTTAACAGGGTCTTTTTCATCTAAGTTTTTAAAAACAGGTACTGAAATACTCTGCCCTACCACTTCTAGTTGATCAATAGCTGCTGGTCTATAAACATCACATGCAATCAATAAGGGTTTTGAAGTATATTTCTTGCGCAAATAATTAGCTAGTTTTGCTGAAAAAGTAGTTTTTCCAGAACCCTGTAAACCGGCAATTAAAACAACCGTGAATTTAGGGTCAAGATTAATATCCTGAGCCTCACTCCCCATTAACTGAGACAATTCATCATGCACAACTTTAATCATTAACTGACTCGGATTAATAGAAGTCAAAACTTCTTTACCTAATGCCTTCTCTTTAACATCAACAACAAATTTTTTGGCTGTTTGATAAGAAACATCGGCATCAATTAAAGCACGACGAACTTCCTTTAATGTTTGTGCAACATTAATTTCCGTGATACGACCATGACCTTTTAATAAGCTAAATGCTTTTTCTAATTTTTCTGATAAATTTTCAAACATATATTACATTTTAAGTGGAACTTTAATACCTAATAAATCCATACCTTTAAAAATTAAAAGACTAATTTTTTCTGAAATAGTAACCCTAAAATTTACATCACTTTTATCTTCAGGATTCAAAATAGGAATTTTTTGATAAAAATGGTTATATTCTTTAGACAAAGTATATAGATAATTAGCTAAAATTGATGGATTCAAACTCAATGACGCTTGTCTTATAGTTAACGGATAATTTAAAATTAACTTAATTAGTACGCGTTCCTCTTCTAACAAAGACCTTGAAACTCGACATGTCCGAATAAAAGAATCCGTTTTTTGCAATATTGACTGTATTCGAGCGTATGTATATTGAATAAATGGGCCCGTATGCCCATTGAAATCTATCGAATCTTCTGGGTTAAATAAAATATTTTTTTTTGCATCCGGCTTTAAAATAAAATATTTTAACGCCGCATCTCCAACAATAGTTGATAATTCCTCCATGTCTTCAGGATCTATTTTACTTGAATTCAACATAATAGATTTTGACTTTTCATGCATTTCTTCTAACAAATCATCAATATCAATAACAGTACCCTCTCTAGATTTCATTTTTCCTTCAGGCAAATTTACCATTCCATAAGACAAATGCTGTAAATTTGAAGACCATGCCTTACCCATTTTAGATAAAATACTAAATAAAACACTAAAGTGATGATTCTGCTCATTACCAACAACATAAATCATTTTATCAAAAATCAATTCATCATAACGTACAATAGCTGTCCCTAGGTCCTGTGTTATATATACAGCAGTGCCATCTGATCTTAATAATAATTTATCATCTAAATTCTGAACATTTAAATCAGCCCAAATAGAAGAATCTTCTTTTTCGTAAAAGACACCATTATTAAGCCCGTCTAAAACATATTTCTTTCCTATTAAATAAGTATCACTCTCATAATAGTTTTTATCAAACGAAACACCTATTTTTTTATAAGTTGCCTCAAATCCCTCATAAACCCAATTATTCATCTGTTCCCATAAATCAAGTGTTGTTTTATCACCATCCTCCCATTTACGCAACAACTCTTTTGCTTCATGTAAGAGTGTTGAGTTCTTTTTTGCATACTCGACAGAGTGTCCTTTATTAATTAGTTCTTTTTGTTCTTCTTGATATTTCTGTTCAAAAAGAACATAATACTTTCCGACAAAATAATCTCCTTTCATTTTACATTTAGAGGGAGTGTCACCTTGACCAAACTTCATCCACGCCAACATCGATTTACAAATATGTATACCTCTATCATTTATGATCTGAACACGTGTCACTTGATGTCCATCAGCCACCAGAATATTAGCAACTGCATGACCTAATAATATATTTCTCAAATGACCTAAATGAAGTGGTTTATTAGTATTAGGGGAACAAGATTCAACAACAATATGTTGATTTGTTGTAGGATTAATTTCAAAGTCTTTTGAAAAACTAAAATCTAGAACTTTAAACCAAAAATCATCAGTAAATTTTAGATTCAAAAAACCTCCAACTATATTAAATTCACATATAAAATCTGATTTTTCTTTTAAATAATCACCTAATTGTGCACCTAACTGAGACAAAGGATGTTTTACAATCTTAACAAAGGGAAACAATACAATAGTCCAATCTCCTTCAAATTCTTTTCTAGTCTCCTGAATTTGAATATCCTTATCTAGGATATCATATTCATGATAATAATCAATAATTAAATTTGAAATTTTTTCTATATGTCTATGAAAAATCATGATAACACTATTAATTTGATTTTAAAAATATCTCTGCAATCATACATCTTGCACTACCGCCACCAAAATGCTCAATAGTATCCAAAGAAGAATGAATAATCCTCATAATATTATTAATCTTCTTTTTTTGCAAAGAAGATAGTGAATTAAATGCAGATGTACTCATAATTAAAAAAGATTCTTGACTACTGTTTTTTAACTCTAAAACATTTCCTAAAAAACTATTCATTTGATCTACAGAAATATCAATAACCTGTTTATTTGTTTGATTAAATAATGACAAAAGTCGACGTCTATCTTGTTCCCTCACAACTGCATCCAAACAAATAAAAACCATATGCTCACATATACTCATAAGTACATTAGTATGATAAATCGGCACATTATTATCTTTTGCAATGAATGAAAACCCGTCAAAATCCATATTCTGACACCACTGATCAAACAAATCTTTATTTGTTCTTTTAGATGTCGATGCATACGCGATTTTGTTTTCTCTATCCAAAACCATACTCCCAGTGCCCTCTAAAAAAAATCCGATTTTTTCATTGTCAGTTGCATAGTCAATAACATTTTTAACTACAAAATTTCTTTTCAAATACTCAATAATATCGAACCTACGTTCCATTCTACGATTTGGTGAAAACATCGGATATAAAAATATATTACCATTCCCGTGAGTACTAATCCAATTATTCGGAAATAAAGAATCTGGTGTATTTTGATTTGAATCATCTAAAAACTGAATAACTTTTATTCCATGATGTTGGAGCTTATCAACAAAGTTGTCAAATTCATATTGAGCTTTTTGAGCTATTACCAAAGAAGATATACTAGTATCTTTTTTTTGATACAAATTATCTAATGCTGTTACTGGATTATAACCAAAGTTTGAAGGTCTAATCATTAAAATTGTATTTGTCACTTGATTTTTATTCATAACTATCTCAATAAAGGCAAGGTAGAGCACCTCAACAAACCTCCCATTTTTGAAACCTCGCAAAATGCAATCTCTTCCACAACATACCCTTTTTTAGTTAATAACTTATTAAGCCGATGAAACTTTTTATCTGAAACAATAATATTATGAGAAATAGAAAAAATATTTGGAAACATATTATACATTTCATCTTGATCTACTATAATTAATTTGTCGGAACCAAAAATATTTTCAATGAGATTAAAATCTGATTCTGATTTAAATCCATCTGGATAGACTATTGCATGACCTAAACCTAATGGTTGAAAGCAACAATCTAAATGCAAACAATTTTGACGTGGATTTATGTCAGATTTTTTAAGTTCTAAACCAACAACTTCTTTATTAGGGAATTTATTAGAAAAATAATCTAAAATCTCATAACTAGTCCTACTAACTTGATGTTTTTCAAATGTTTTCAACTTACACACACCAACATATATATATTTTTCTGACACGATAACATCACCACCCTCAACAAATAAGCCAACAGGAATTTTATGAATTCTTGAGGAATGAATTTGTTTAAGAATTTCTTCAAGTCCTAAAATCTCATTCTTACGCTGATGAATCATATTAG
>NZWM01000015.1 GCA_002698365.1 Flavobacteriales bacterium
TATGAAAGTGGGTGCTTTTATTTTATAAAGACATAGGTCCCGTCACCATCAATTGGCAGAAATGATACCATTGTTTCAGAAATATCTATTATTAGTGCGAATTCATCATCAATTTGAATGGTATCATTTACAGAACAACCCCCAGACCAAGTGACACTATTACCATCTGAATCAACACCTGTGCCATCAGAGTTAAAGGTTATAATATTAGGACATCCGCCATACTCTATCTGTATAATTGATGTGTTTTTTTCTGAGCAAGGCACATCTTCTATAGATACGCCTGGACATATTTCACAATCATCTTGAGCGCTATCTATGAAATAAAATAATTCCCAACTCCCATATAATAAACACTCAGTCTCAACGACATTATCTTCTTGCTCACAACTAAAGAAAAACATTAGCGGTATAAATAAGCATAATAACTTTTTCACAATTCAAATATAATGGTTTTAGTATTGAAAGGGAAGTGTTAGTCTAATGATAAAGACTAAGATTAATTTATGTCCAAAATTTGAATAGACAGTATTAATTTTAATAGCCAACAGAATGTTCGGATATAATTGGATTTTATTAAAAATAAAATTTGATTTTTAGGTTTTTCTTTAGAAATATTATTATGAACTGGAACTTGGAGGAAAAATGTACTTAACCATATGATTAAAGTTAAAACACCAATTAGTATTATTATTGCATTGCTATAATGATTGGTTGTTATTTTTATAACCAACAGTAATTCTAAAACCATTAAAGGAGCTACGACATAACCCATTCTTTTTGTATAAGCCCTATGATATGTTTTAAAATCAGAGCCAATAAATTGAAACAGGGGGTAAGTAATGAATTGTGTCATTAAAATTATGCCCACTAAAATGGAATTTAACACAACATTATATAATAGAAAGTCCATAAATGATAATATATCAGATATAAATATAAGTGTTTTAGTATTGAAAGGAAAGTGTTAGTCTACAGCAACAACTGTTATTGTTGCTGTCATCCCATTAAGAGCGTGTCCACCTACAGAGCAATCATAATTATAAAAGCCAGGAGCATTAAAAGTGTGTCTATATATTTCATCACCGACAATAGAAGTAGAAGGTGAATTAAAAGTTTCAGGATTATCAAAAGGCATATTGGTTAATGAGTTAATTTCTCCGTTAACGTCGTGTAGCCCCCCATCATTAATCCACCTAATCTCTTCACCTTGATTAATCGTAATACTTGGTGGATCATAGTAAAAATTTCCTGCGAAAATGGTATGTGTAATTGTTGAGCTTACTTCTTCTTCCGAATTAGATTTCTCTTTTTCACAACTAAAGAAAAACATAAGTGGAATAAATAGTAATAATAATCTTTTCATACTTCAAATATAATGGTTTTGGTATTGAAAGGGAAGTGTTAGTCTGGTAGCTAATTCAAACTAGGTGATTTTTGGTAGGCTTGAATTTCCTTGTATAACAGATGAAAATCGTGTAAATCCTTAAGTAGGTGGTTCGAAATAAGTCCAGTAGGGAGAGCAACAGATAAAGCATCTACGAAAGTGGGTGCTTTTTTATTTTTCTCTTCTGAATTGCTCATCCTGTTCTTTAAAATTATCCAACAGATTAGGGAATCGTTGATCTTTTCCGAATAATTTCTTAGCCTTATTTTTAGTTATTAAATGAGTTTTATAACTCATATTGTTTTCAGTATATACAAAATACATGGCCCGGCCTAATGCGGGGGACTTTATATATCTTACTGTTAATTCTCCGTCAGGCACATTTATTGAAAAATAATTATCAAGTTTCTCAAATCCATCTAAACACATAGCAGAAAAGTTCTCAAATGCATTGTCTAAATCATAAAATCCAAATTCATGTAGCTCTTCTATATTTTTAGAATCAGCATTTCTAAAAGTAAACGAATAATAATCCGCAGTCTCATTATTACGGTATTTATTACACTCCACATACGTAGTTCCCATGGATCTAAATTCTCCAATTAATTCAGGCTTTATTTTTTTTTCAATCTTTATATTTTTGTTCACAGATATTTGCCCAAATGATAAAAAAGGAATAATAAGAAGGAGTAATATTTTTTTCATAATATTAATTCTTGTAAAAGGCCATTGCTAAAAAAGTAATTGCCATAGACAATAACCCAACAGAAACTAAAATATTAGCATATGGAAAAGAATTGTGTTTAAATAATGCTCCAACACAAAATATTGCAATAGATAGATAATTAAGTTTTTTCATACTTCAAATATAAGTGTTTTAGTATTGAAAAGTAAGTCTATGAAAGTGGGTGATTTTTCTTATGACTGTCTATACATAACAAATATTATTACAGCGATAAGCCAAACAGTGAGCCCTAGAGCAAATTTCCAACTTACATAATAAATCAATCCCATTAAAACAATAAGACATATTGCGGCAAATAATGGTCCACCACTCCCAGCATATTTTTTTCGAGTATGTTCTTTATCTGAAAGTATTTTTCCCTTATATTTCCCGTTCTTATCATAAACATGTTTTGCCATACTTCAAATATAGTGGTTTCAGTATTGAAAGGGAAGTGTTAGTAATTAGCGTCCTATATTTTCTACTAATATTTATAATTAATCAATGTTCTTTAAGCAGGTCACAATACTGATAAATAACATAGAGCCTATGAGACCACTTTTTGTAAAACTTAAAATTAGTGCAACAGCAAGTAATGATTTTCCAATCCAGTTTAATTTACGTTGTTTTAAAATTTTAAAGACCAATGAAACTGAAATAAAAACAGATAAGATTTTGCTAAGGAAACCCGCAATATGATAAGTGATGCTCCCCAAATTTAATATCGCATCTAAGAGGAATATTGCAACCATTGAAACACTTGATACTACAATATAAAAAACTATTGCTTCAGTGATTGTTTTTTTATTTTCAAAAGATAATAGGTTTTTTAACACATTAAATAAGGTATAATTTCCACTACAAATATAGTGATTCTAGTATTGAAAGGGTAGTCTACGAAAGTGGGCGATTTTGATTTTTAGATAGTTTAAAATAAGTGGAAGCCAAACCACCATGCAAATAAAAAATAAACTATGACTATAAAAATAATAAATCCTAAACAGCCCCATATTCCGCCAGTTGAACTTTCTTTTTTGTGAAGCTTATCAATTGAGATTCCAGGTTTTTTTGCTTTTGTTTTTAGCCTTTCATCTCCCTTTGTTTCATCCTCTTTTTCTTTCTTTTTTTCCATTTCTTCTTCTGATCCCCAAGATGGATGTAGGTCCTTATTGTTGTTAATATATTCAGGAATACACTTATTACAAATGCACCCATGAACCACATTTGTGCCCCCCAACATTCCTTCCGAGACTGCTGAATAGTAATAACAAAAATTAACAGATCTTTCCAGCAAAGGTTTTTCCGGGTCTCCTAAAACTCTTTTAAGCCTTTTTCCAAAATCAGATAAACTGTCTTTCTTTTTTATGTGTGTATAAATATATTGTGGAAATTTTTTTTTCAGTTCATTTGTTGGTAATTGACCACCAGCATCAGGAAATAACGTCTTTAATTCATTTTTATCAAAATTAAAATAACATAAATCTGCACGACCTTTAATGGTTTGACCTGATGCATAGTTATCTAAAATTTGGACCAAGAATAAAATAATATCATCCCCCCCCCTGCTGAATGTCTTCGTTGTATCAGCTCTAAAAGTGATTTAGAACCACCTTTTTTAATTAGTTCTTTTTTTTCTGTTAGGCTTAATTCATCCCATGGAGTTTTAATTGTAAATAAGAAAGAGATGAGTTTGTGTTTTTTGTCCTTACTTAATTGATTCCATTTTTTTGTGTTTGCGTGTAAGAAAAAGGATAATTTATAATCAAATTTTTGAGTATATTCTAGCAAAAATTCCCATTTTTTGTTGCAGACTCTACAATTGGCAGTAGTAGGCGGTTCTTTATAGCGTTCTTTTTTAAAGGAGTATTTGTTTAATAATAATTGTGGCATTGGGCTTACCATTTTTGGGCTATAAATGGGAGTTTTTGACTTGATTGAATCCATGTGAGCACGGTGCGCCTTCCAATCCGAAATACATTTTTTGGAACAGAATCTCGCAAAATAACCGGAGCCCATTGCTTCTTGCGTATTACACCAAGCACATTTTCGTTTACCCATTCTCCAAATATAGTACTTTTAGTATTGAAAGCTAAGAGGTGATCTATTGCTCAACACAAAATCAAGAGTTAATGTATCATTAGTCTAAAAATCACATAAAAAATTACTCCTATAATAGGACAAATGACGGCATATAAAAATTTAAAATGATTTTTAAAAAGATATCTATCTCGTTCTTCACCAAATATTAATGGAAACAAAAATGTAAAACACAATAGGGGTGTAAATATTTGCCAAGCAACAAACCAAATTAAATTATTGTTCCCATCTATTAATTTTACAATATTAAATTGTGTGTCAAGAAATTTAATAAATAAACACAATAGGATAAATATTATAAAATTTTTCATACTTCAAATAGAGTGATCATGAAATGTCTTTATGATTAAAAAGGCGTATCCATAATTTAGAATTATTGATTTTACCAACAATCATCCAAGAAATGAAACCACTTACAAGTATACCCATTTGGTTTAAACCGCTATCTCCATGGATATCAACTTCGCCAGTCATCATTAATGTAATGCTTAGATTAATGACAGCAAATACCACAAATACAAATACAATAAATAAAATTAGATTTAATAAATAGCGTGCTAGTTTTTTCATAGTACTAAATTTTATTTAAATATACAGGTTTTAGTATTGAAAGGGCATTCTATGTAAGTGGGTTTTTATTTTATAATATATTTTTTCTCAACAGCACCATCATCATAGATGTGTAATTGAAATCCTTTATTAGTAGCTTCTCTTCCTAGTACATCTATTTTTTTAATTAATGATTTATTTGTAGTAGGTGTTTCTGTGATGTTGGTAGATGGTGTATTACCTTGTGCATCGGTTTTTATTAAATAAACACCATTAGAGATATTATTTGTAGTGCTTGTATGTGCTGCAATTATATATCCTCCATCACTTGTTTGTTGCACTGATTGGGCCGTTTCATCACCTGCTCCCCCAAATGTTTGCGACCATTGTTCTTCTCCATTATCATTTGTTTTTAGCAGATAAATATTGCTATTTTGATTTTCACCTGGAGCTACATATCCGGCAATTATATACCCTCCATCGGAAGTTTGTTGTACTGATCTACCACCATCATTTCCTGCCTCTCCAAATCTTTGAGCCCATTCTTCCTGTCCTAGTTCATTTGTTTTTATGAGATATACATCAGTGTTGGCTACCCAGAAATCATTCGCCGGATTATAGATATCTTCTTCATCTTCCCCTGTAATTATATATCCTCCGTCTGTAGTTTGTTGAACACAATGAGCCTTATCATTCCCTGGACCCCCAAATATTTGTGACCATTGCTGCTCTCCATTAGCGTTTATTTTTGCCAAATAGATATCTGTTGTCGCATTCCCTAAAGAATTTATCACGCTAGTACAACCTGTCATTATATATCCCCCGTCAGTAGTTTGTTGAACGAACATAGCTCTGTCGTTAAATGATTCTTCAAATGTTTGTGACCATTGCTGCTCTCCATTTTCATCTGTTTTTAATAGATAAATATCAGACGAATCGTAGCCTGTAATTATATACCCCCCGTCTGTGGTTTGTTGAACAGCTTCTGCTATTCCAAAATCAAATATTTGTGACCACTGTTCTTCTCCATTGTTATCAACTTTTAAAAGATATGCGTTACCGCCCCCCATCCCAAATCCATTTACGTATCCCGCAATAACATACCCTCCGTCTGTGGTTTGTTGAATTGATTTTCCAAAATCCCAATACTCATTTCCATCCCAATATTCACTCCCAAATGTTTTGGACCATTGTTCTTCTCCATTAGAATCAGTTTTAAATATACAAATGTCAGAAGGTGTCATTCCGAATAATACACTTTGAGTAAAGTGTGTTCCTCCACACACGATATATCCTCCGTCTTGCACTTGTTGTGCAGATGTGCCATAGTATCCGCTTCCAGTTGTGTTAGCACCGAATATCTGTTCCCAACCTTGTCCAAAAGATAAAAAAGGAATAATAAGAATTAGTAATGGTTTTTTCACACTTCAAATATACCGGTTTTAGTCTGAAAAGGGAAGTCTATGCAAGTTAGTGCTTTTATTTTTTACTTTTAAAAACTTCCACAAACCATTGAGCGAGTGATTTATTTGGAAAGTAAGTTAAATTTTTTCTTAATCTAATAGATGTATAAATAACAATAAAAAAACAAATGATACATAAGCTCAAGAAAAATTGTAAGTAATCCTCATTTTTATTCCACCCAAATCCAATAAAACTAAATACGATAATCCAAAAACAAATCTGCAGTCTTTTGACACCTTTTCTAATATGTGATGCAGCATCTTCTTTCATGATGTTACTATTTTTTCTTTCTACATCTATATTATATTTAGGAACACATTCCCAACACACACCTTTGTTATCAACACGGTGCAGTAATTTATATTCTTCATCATCAATTAGAATAGTTTTATAACTACCGATTTGCTTAATTTTTCTAAAATTACCAGCTTTAAATTCTTCTTTTTGTCTTTCATCATCAATCCCCCACCAACCATATTTTATCTTGTGGCTTACCCTAGCCAATATGCCACTCTCCCCACAATATTGACAGGTTCCAGCATCATGAGCTGAATTATATTCACGCATCGAACCCTTATTTCTTAAATCATGCGCTCTAGCTTCTGAAATGCATTTTTTGGAGCAGAATCTCTCAAAATAACTGGAACCCATTGCTTCTTGCTTATTACACCAAGCACATTTTCGTTTACTCATTCTTCAAATATAGTGGTTTCAGTATTTTGAGTAGTTAGCTCATGTTTTTAATAATGACTCTAATCTCTTCTGCGCGATCATCTAATTCCATGGAATGCTTAACTTCATTATAGATGATATTTAATTCTTCAATATTATTACTTGCAACAGCCTGTTCAATAGCTTTGTCAACAATATTTTGAGCAATGTCAACACCCCGCTCTTCTTCTTTAAAATCAGCCCAACGTATTATTGAGGCCAATCTTAATATATCCCAATTTTTTCGCAGTTTTCGATTTAAATTATATGCATAATTTTCAATCTCACTTTCATTAAAATCTTCTTCAATTGCATCTTCTAATTTGTCTAGTATTTCAGAGTAGTTGGTTTGGATATTCATAATGCTAAATTATTTTATCTAAATATAGTGGTTTTAGTATTAAAAGGGACACATTAGTCTAATGTGCCTTTATCCTTATTGGCTGTATAATAGAGTCTTTTTTTGAAAAGCTATTTGGGTGTGAGTTTAAAAAATAAGAATATTCATCCGCCCCCATTTGCATGGAACAAATGAGTTCGATAATATTATTAGTAAATTCATTAGGATCTTTTGTAACATCTAGATTAAATCGTCTTCCACTATATGATATTAGAAAATCAGCTTCATTATTAAAACAAATATTACAATAGAAAAAATCAGCAAGAATATTTTTACAACTAACTCCTGTATCACCAAATAATGAGTTAAGTTCTTTTTCAGAAAATGTTGTAATAACTTCTCTTTGCTGATTTTCGAAGCTTGATTCAGTATTTATATTGGAAGAAACAAAATAATTGTTGTCATTACAATCAACAATAAATTGATGACTACAGCCCCAAAAGAGCAATAAGAAAATAAAAATCCTCATAACTCAAATATAGTGGTTTTAGTATTGAAAGGAAAGTGTATTAAAGCCACCGTCTAGTTGTTTTTTTGTATTTTTTGTATTCTTGTCCAAATAGGCTTTCCATAGCTTTCTCTTCAGGAATTATTTGAAATTTTGTAATAAAAGAAAGGAACAGCAATATAACAATTAGACCACCATAAAGATTAAATTTCAAAGCAATTGATAATAGTATAAATACCATTCCGAGATACATGGGGTTTCTAGTATATTTAAAAATCCCTGTATTAACCAATGTTGATGTCTTAGTGAGATTTAGTGGGTTAATAGTGGTTTGATGATTTTTAAAAGACAAAAATGCTGTGCGAATAATAATAATTCCGCAGATTAATAATAAAATACTGAAAACATCCAATATCATCCCATGATGACTGGGGAAAAGATTCCTTGAGAAATAGACAGCCAAACCGGATATTAATGTTACAATTGGCGGAGGTATTTTATTATTCATAATATCATTTTTTCACACTTCAAATATAGTGGTTTTAGAATTGGAAGGGAATTTCAAAAAAGGGAGTTTTTTTATTGTTTTTCACTCCATCTTTTATATAAAGCATAGAATCCAATAGGAAAACACAATAGTAAACTTAAGATTAAAATAGTATTATTTTTATACCATACAAGATCATTTTCTTCTTTTGTTCTCACATTTGGATTTTTGATATACTCAGGCACACAATTTTTACACACACATTGACTTTTAGCTTTATTTGCACCAATTTTAAATATGTCCATACAACCGGGAGAAATATGATAGCAGCCAGCTCCAGCGCGATCGTATTTGTCATACATTAGCTGTCGCAAGCTCATTTGTTCTTCATAGGTTTGTGTTGGAAAAAGCCAAGGTGGCTTCCATGTTTCTTTAGGGTTCAGTTTTCTGAGCAATGCTTTCTTTTTCTCACTACTCAATGCTGCCCAATTGTGTTTTATTATAAATATAGAATCACTATAGTTAAAAATGTCCACATTACTGGAAGTATAGTTCCATAATTTACTGCAGACTAAACAAAAGGAGCTGTATGAAACGGGTTTTTGGTTTTTCCGTCTTTGCCTTTCTAGATGCTCCTTTTCGGAAAGGGATTTTCCCTGATAATTATCATCCTTATCGTAGTGATATCTTGCCATTCTCTAAAGATACTGTTTTTTTAGTATTGAAAGGAAAGTATATGCTTTAATCAACTTTGTTAACACTATTTGGTGTGATCCCCATTTAATGTCCTTTTCCAGCTTACATACATTATGCCAACAAGAATAAATAAACAGCCTGAACCATACGCTATTGGTGGCGCTATAATAGCTGATACAATTGTGGTTATTCCAAAAACTTTCAATAACATTCGGTACTGGTCATAGGTCTTGGCACCAGTTAGTGTTCTTCGTTTTCGTATCTCTTCTTTTGTCATTCCGAGTTTTTTGGCTTCTTCATCTAAACGCCTTTCTTTTTCTAGCCAAGTTTTAGCTTTCGCCCGTTCTTTATTTCGTGCCTTTTCATCAATAATGCGCCCAATCTCATTTCCCTGTTTATCTTCTATAATTTTATTACCCATTAGAATTTTTTTAATTAAATATAGTAGTTTAAATATTGAAACAAGAATTACTTAAGATGTGATTCATCTTTTCTTAACATATTTTGCAGCTAGGCACTTGATTTTTGTTCACCGGCATCTTTTTTTTTCGTCCTTTCTTCGCCTCTTTTCATTAATTCAGCAGCTATAAATACGGGATCTTCATTATACACTAACAATTGATCAAAAGCCCAAATAATGTCTAGAGAAGTATTATAATGTCTCATTACTTGTGTGTGGATTTCACCAGGAAATAAAAACGGAACGACTTCATTAATTCTATATTCAAATAGTATTGTACATATATCAGGGTTGACACAAACTATACCGTCTCTTAATATATTATTTAAATGAGATGCTAAAATAAAAACGTCAGTAGTTTTTGTTTCGTCATATCCTTCAGAAACAAATACTAAAGAAACCAGTTTATAATTTTCTGAGTCAAGAATATAACGATACTGTCTAGTGTTATTAGCCTCATCTACAGAATAATGAGTCGTAATATACTTGTCAGATTCAAAAATCCCATATTGATAATTAGCTCCATTTTGATTGGCATGTTGAAAGTATTTTTTTAAATCAGACCATAATATTTTTTGAATATTTCGTATGTTGATTAATCTAAAAAGCCTTGAAAAAAAATGCTTGATGCTCATAATAGATAGTATTTAGTTATTATAAATATAGTAGTTTTAGTATTGAAAGGGAAGTCTACGAAAGAGGAGGCTTTTTTATTGTAAGTGAAGAATGAATCCAACAGATAATTTAAGCTGAACACTTTTTGCAGCTAAATCAAAACTATCAGTAGCATCTCCAGCTTCATTAATGAAGGAGATATTCTGCACTGACCATGTAGTTCTTGTGGCACCAATAGCTGGGTCTATAGAAATATTAGGGCTAATAAAAAAACTGAATCCAAAATCTAATAAAAACATGTTAATTGGAACCATTTCACTTCCATTCTGTTCTATAGCAAGTGGGGCTATAGAATTAGAAGACCAAGCATAGTTTGCATTTTCTAAAAAGCTATATTCTGATATTTGACCTATTTTATATCCAGCTTGGACCCACAGCCATAGATTATTAATATAATATCGACCGATTACTCCGTAGCTTAAATAGGAATCTTCACCGTCATTATAAATACTATTATTATAATTTACTATATCATAGTTGTAGTTGATGCTTAGGTTGATAGATAAATTATCAATAATAAAATAACCAGCATTGAAAGAGAATGATGTGCTTTTCAAGCTATTATTTGGTAATCCTGACTCGTAAGTAAAAATATTATGTAAGCTATTTACTTTTAAGCTTCCAAAGTTAATACTAGTGTTTCCTTCAAACACAATGGCACCCTGTTCTGTTTGAGCAGAGATCAATTTTGTTATTGAAAATGCAAGCAGAAAAACAAAAACCCTCATAGAATATATATATTTTAAATATATCAAATATACTGGTTTTAGTATTGAAAAGGGGGTCTACGAAAGAGCTGTTTTTATTTTAAGATGATTTAAAATAAGTGAAAACCAAACCACCAGATGCATAAAAATTAGCACAATTAGAAAAATTAATAATTTTAATTATTATATGTCTATATACAATAAAAACCACTTAAGTTTACATTAAAAAAAGTATTGTGAATAATTTATTTAATTTTAGCAGGCTATATAAAGAAAAATTTCAATTAGGTAGAATTTTTATTTTACCTATTATTTTTATTTGTGTAATTTTTTTACAGGAAATTTTTCTACAAAATATTATCAGCCTATCCTTTTCTTCGTATTTATATTTTACTATTTTTTTCATTATTCACATTTATTGTACTTATAAAAATAAACATGTGCCATATCTTTTTTTTGACATCCAAGGTCTAGAATTATTTTTGTTTAGAGGACTTCCGGCTTTCTTTTTAATTTTTGACCAATCTAATATTGACGATGTTTATTTTTTCGTCCTGTTCATTATATGGTACCTTTTTTTACATAATATTTATAAACCAAATTTCTTTAGAATAGTGCGAGAAACTTCAAATTCTCGTTTTTCAAAAATAGATACAAGAGGAAAAAACATCCATAAGTGGGATGGCAAATCAAAATTGTATTATACAGAAAGAATAATTCTATTATTATCTTTTCTTTTACCATTTCAAGAATCCCTACCAATTGACATAAAAAAAATCTCGATATTTATTTTCAGCTTTAATGCTTTTATTCTATTGCTTTTAATTCCAGGCTTAAGAAATTTAGTGGGAAATATTTTTTCTAGACTAAAGAGGGCTTTATTAATATTTTGTGGAATGGGTTTTTTCATCTTTATTTTAACAGTTCAATTACACAACTTATATAATCTAAATTATCCGCAATACTTCTCAGATATTCCAACAACATTAAAAACATTAATAATGATTATAACAGGAGGTTCCTTTTCAGATTTACCCACTCACAATTCAGAGTTATATATTTTATTTTTGGGCCTCTTCAGTTTTTTAGGTATAATTTTATTGTCTTTTTTTACGGCATATCTTGTTGATTCGGAAGAATTCAATAAATCCGAAAACAAAAAGACCCTTTTAGGTAAAATAGATGGAGAGTTAGTATTTCTAAAATCAATGATGGACATTAAAACAAATACAAAAACATATACTGTATTTTGGAAAAATAAAAAATTCATATGCGACAAGACACATGTTTTTTATGATCCCAAATGGGAAAATATTACTGACAAATTTGATATTTTGGATGCATTTGTTCTAACACATCCTACTACAAAAAATGATTAATTACTATGCTTTAGTAAATCTTCTTCTTGCAATACTATAAAGATTTTAATACTAGTAGTAATTCCTTACTCATCCTCTAGGCCCCACATCCTTCTGTGTGTTTTATTTGGAAACTCTGGGTTTTCTTGTGCGTCTAAGTATCGTAAAAATTCTTTACACCAATTTTTAAAAAAATCGCTTTGGAGAGGAAGTCTTTCTTTTTTCATATAAGTTTATTTTTGGAATTAAAATACACCAAACGAAAAAAAAATGGTTTTTCAAAATATTCAACAATATTTTTAATCTGTTTTAGTATTGAAAAGGGGGTCTACGAAAGCGGGTGCTTTTTCATTTGTTCTATCAATCTATTAAATACAACATCAAACAAACAAATAGCCCTACCCAAAACAATAATTTTAACATCCCCCAAACAGCTTTTTTAAATTGCTGATTACGATATTCATGTACTGTTATACCTAGTTTTTTTGCTTCAGCATAGTCCTTCTTTTTTCTTAATTTATTTTGATGATTTTGTATTATTTTTTGTAACCAAATAACCTCACTCTCATCTGGATATTTTTTTAGAAATTTACGATACGCTGTTAATGTAAGTTCGGTTTTTTTTGCTTCTGTGTTTTCTTGTTTTTTAATTGCGTTTTCTAGTCCCAAGTTAGCAGCTTCTTTTCGTAAATCACTTATTTTTTTTCTCAGTTCTTTTTCTTTTTTTTCTGCATATTCTGCTGACCATCTTTCACTAGATTGTCTTCTCCGGTGCTCTTCTTCAGTGAGAATCTCTTGGCCGGTATATTTACCATCTTTATATATTTTTTTCGCCATACTTCAAATATACTGTTTTTAGTATTGCAATAGAAGTCATTTTTTAATGATAAAAAACAAAAATTAATACACGTCCAAAATCTGAATAGAAAGTATTAATTTTAATATCCAACATAATGTTCGGATATAGTTAGATTTTATTAAAAATAAAATTTTATTTTCGGGCTTTTCTTTGGAGATGGTATTGTGAACTGGTACTTGGATAAGAAATGTACTTGCCCATATTATTAAAGTTAACACGCCAATTAGCATTATTACTACATTACTATAATGATGGGCTGTTATTTTTATAACCAACAATAGTTCTAAAACCATTAAAGGTGCTACGACATAGCCCATTCTTTTTGTATAAGCTTTATGATATCTTTTAAAATCAGAACTAATAAATTGAAATAAGGGGTAAGTGATGAATTGTGTAATTAAAATTATACCAACTAAAATGGAATTCAATACGACATTATATAATAAAAAGTCCATAAATAAAAATATATATTAACAATAGGATATTAGTATAATAATCACAAATATTATAAAACAACCTATTGAATCTCTTTTAAATTTTTGATCACGATATTGCTGTATTGTCATGCCTTTTTTCTTGGCTTCAGCTAACTCCTCCTGGTATCTTTTCTTTTTCAACTCCTTTTCTTTTTCTCTAATCATGGATCTTAATTGCTTGTTCGTTGTTTGTGTATTAAAAGCTACACCAACACTTAGGGCTTTTTTTTCTAATAATTTCCTGTTTTTTTCTTGATTTTTTTTGTTTTCCTCCCTGTTTTCCTCTGTTTCCAATTCTTTTCCCCACTCCCTAATTTTTTTCAGTCCAATTTCATCGGCAGTTAATCCAGCTGTATCAAATCCGCGCTGTTTTAACCAAGTTGTATCTTCAATTAGCCTGTTTCTTTTATTTATTTCATCACGGAGCACTACATCACATCCACACAGGGGGCAATTTGTTGCACTTCTGCTGATGTCTCTTTTACAGTCAGGACAACGGCGCATGTTTTCGGTAAATCTTCTTCTTGCCATATTCTGTTATTTGATAGTATATTTTTTTTCTACAGAACCATCATCATAGATATTTAATTGCAGCAATTGTTGTTGATCATCTTTTCCAAGCAAATCAACCTGATATAATAATTTTCTATTATTAGTTGTTTCTTTTATATATGTATTATTTAAAACACATTCACAATTTGCATCTAGTATTCCACTGACCAGCTCTCCGGACACAAATAATTCACAGCTATCACCGGGGAAAAAACAATTCATATCATTATTAATTACATTAATATTAAAATTACAAGCATTTGTATTATTGCACCCAACGATACTTTGATCAAAAAACCAATCAAATTTATTTGCACAGTAGACATTACCACTATTGCCATTAGATGGTGGGTCTAATTCAATTTCAAATACGATTTCATTTTCTGGATTTACCTCAGTAATAACTGCACCCCTGTCTAACAAAGATAAATTGCCAAAATTTACTAATGTGTTACCATTATCAAGTCTTTGGACGCTACTTATTGATGGAGAAAACAGAGAGTCAGGGTGTATAAATTCCCAGGTTTTTGTTGCAGTCATTGCATCTAAATCTAGTTCATATTCAACAGCTCTTGAGACATCAGGATTTCCGGTATAATTAGAGCTGAAATTACCATTGTCAAAAAGTAAGTATTTATTGTCTCCCAAACTTTTAATACAATGTTGATGTGTGAAGGGATAGTCATTGATAAATTCAAATTGATTCTGTGACCCACCCCATCGCCAAATAATATCACCACTAGTTCTATGAATTTTTGTTATCTCATCTAGATTTCTAGATGAAATCAAAAAGTGCCCATCATAGTCAATATCAATAGCATTAGTATGTATAAATTGAAGATTGTTAGATGTTAAGTCCAGATAGGTGTTGTCAGTGATATTAAAATGATCCCAACTTTCCCATTGAAAAATCACTTCATGATCACTATTTAATTCTTGTATTATAAGACCTTCAACTATTGCATTTGGATCACCACCGTTCACAAGAGCATCCATTGGGAAAATCTGATTATCATAACAAAAAAGCACGTAATTACCGTTTGGTAATGCTAAAAAATCATGATTGTCGGCAGTGTATCCATTTTGTGCAAATACCGTGTCAACAGTATTAAATAAAGAATCAACAACGTGCCAGCTATTTTCTTGTCTATCATAATAAGTTATGTGATTATTTAGATTAACTTTCCAGTCCCAACCTTTCATGCCTAGGTTTTCAGAAAATATAATATCACCATCTTTATCAATAATCATCACTGGTTTATTTGCACCTTGTCCAACGGGCTTTATGAATAAATTTTTAATAGAAGCAGACTCACTAGTTATGAAGCTAAAGCCTACTTGACCAAAGCTTAAAACAGGAATAATAAGAAAGAGCAGTAGTTTTTTCATACTTCAAATATAACGGTTTTAGTGTTGAAAGGGAAGTGCACTAAAGTGTAGGGGCTTTTTTTTATTTAACAACACATTGATAAATGTTGAGATTTGTTAAATTGAAATAAAAAAAGCAATGAGAAACCTATTTACAGTATGTCTAATAATTTTTCTTACTAGTTCATGTGCGATTTCAAATATTAAATTTGACGCAATCAAACCAGCAGAAATTAATGTCCCAAGCCATATTGAATCTGTTGTCATTGTAAATAGAACAGCCCCTACAAAAAATAATAAAGTGGAAAATATTTTAGACGGTATTATTTCTGGTGAGATGATTGGAGTTGATAAAAGATCATCAAAAGACTGTATTAATTCATTAAAATTAGAGATGTCGAATTCCCCTAGATTTAAATTAATTTCAACAGAATCAATTGAGTTTAAAGGTTCTGGTACAGCCGAAATGTCAAAACCTTTAAAATGGGAAAAAATAGAAAAATCACTTAAGAATTATGATGCAGATGGGTTGATTGTTTTAGAGTCTTTTGACTCTTCTTCTCAAGTAAGAGAACTCGGAACAAGACAAAGAAAGAAAAAAATTAATGGTGAATGGAAAAAAATAAAAGAGCATATTGCATCTCTAGATGTTGAAGTCCAAGCAGGATGGAGAATTTATGACATTAAAAACAAAAAAATAATTGATGAAAAAAGATTTTTTGACAGAAAAGTGTTTGAAAATTCTGATAAAACAATGGTTTTAGCAAAACAAAACTTACCTGGATTAGATTATGCTGTTTCACAAGCTGGAATTTTTTCTGGTCAACAATTTTATTACAGGATATCTCCTCATTACATTACTATTAATAGAGAATATTTTAAAAACCTTAGACAGATAAAAGGTTTTAAAATTAAAAGTGATAATTCAAACAATTTATTTATTAATGCCTCAAACCACATATCCAATAAAAATTGGAAACAAGCTGTTGAGATTTGGAAACCATTCACTAGCCACAAAAATAGATTTATTGCATCAAGAGCTTGTTTCAATATGGCACTAGCTTCAGAAGCAAGCGGCAATATTGATATTGCTTTGTCTTGGGTGAATAAGTCTATAAAACTAGGTAATAAAAAAGCAAAAACTTATTTAAAAAGACTAGAAAAACGAAAAATCGACTTAGCTATATTAGAAAAACAAATAATAGACTAATTATCATATATACTAATTGAAGTATTTAAATAGGTAGGAGCTACGAAAGTATGTGGTCATTTATTTTATAAGATATTTTTTCTCTACAGATCCGTCATTATAGATGCATAACTGGAACCCCTTGCTTTTGGTTTCTCTTCCTAGCACGTCAATTTTTTTGATTAGTAATTTGGTGGTTGTTAATTCGTGTATAAATGAATAATTTTCACAATTTTTTTGACAATCTTCTAGTGTCCAAAAAGGCACCAATCCATCACATCCACCCCAGACAGATTCTTCACATTGACCAGTCATTTGGTCAAAATAATATATTGGAATAGCTGCAAAGCACATTCCGGGATTAGGAATTGAACTACAGTCTTCGGTTACAATTTGCCCAAAGCTTAAAAAAGGAGTAATGATAAGGATAAATAGTGTTTTCATTTATTCTATAATGCCTAAATACTAGAGAATTTATACCTTTTATCTAAACCACAATCTTTTATAATCACTCATATCGCATATATTTTAATAAAGTAAATGTTTTTTACTTTTGTTTATCCAGCCCGCCTGTGATATATAATCTACAAAGTAAATTTTTAAATCAGCTTGTGATGCATAATCTACAAAGTAAATTTTTAAATCAGCTTGTGATGCATAATCTACAAAATGCCACCGCCCTTCATTTCGTGTTACTTGTGATGCATAATCTACTTTATATACTTTTATGTCAGCTTGTGATGCATAGTTTACCACATAAACTTTTAAATCAGCTTGTGATGCATAGTTTACTGTATGTATTTTTTGTGACAAAGTTATAAAAGGAAAAAATAGTGCTAGTATTAGTATGTTTTGCATAATATTTAATTTTACTTAAATATAGTTTTTTCATCGATTAAATATAAACGAGTGATCCCACATTACTTACATCTTAGTCTTTTTAGGAAGTATTATCTTGAATTTCTTCATTTATTAAAACACCTTTTTTAAAATTCAATATCAAATCTTTTTCAAAAACAGATTCATATCCCAGGTGGACATATTTTAGCATTTTGCCATGAGGTATTCGGATTTTTTCATTAAACCAATCTGCAAAAACTTCATTTTTTTCAGGAAACAAGTAACTTAAATCAACTTCATTGTGTCCCTTTAACCATCCTTTGAAATCAATCAAAAATAATTTTCTGTCTCGTATTTCCCAAGTTCCTAAGTATCCCCTCCAACATGCGGTTGAGTGAAATACAAAATCAATGTCTTTTCTATTTTTTAAATAAGAAGATAGAGGTTCCGTTGCCATAAGCTGTCTCTGTCCTTTATAAAATACTATTTCTTTTATTTGTGCAGTCATAATGACATTTGTGTTTTTTATACTCCACCTGAGTATATGAAAATAATTATAAAAACTATTATAAAAATTATTTGTAAGTAGGATACAATTTTATTTTTTCCGCTCATTTCTTGCCATGTAAACGATGGGTTTTTTCGGTATAATAGAATCAATCCATGAAATTGATTGTTCAGATGATTTTTATAACACATAGAACAAAAAGCAACAGGATTTACAAGTCCTTTAATAAAAATATCAGGATTTAGCTCCGGGTATTTTAAATATTTTTTTATTTTTTTTGAGCAAGATTTACAGTTAAAAGTAAGTTTTTTGTCTTTTTCCAGTTTTCTTTCAAACTCTTCTCTTTTTTTTCTTTTCTCTTCAGCCTCCATTCGTGCCCAATTTTTGAGACTTCTTTCAAATTTTTCTCCTGTAGCTCCACAAAAAGGACAAGTCTTTGCAGATGAAGAGATTTTTGTTTTACAACTTGGACATGACACCATACATCAAATATAATTGTTTTATCTCTGAAATAGAATTTCAAGAAAACAATAAGTTTATATTCTTTTTCAGTAATTTTATTACATGACATTTAAATTCATAACAATAATAGTGATGTCTTTCTTTTACGCTTTAATAGGCTTAAAGCATATTTTTGATCCGAAATATTTTTTACCCATGATGCCTCCGTTTATTCCTTTCAAAAAATTCATGATATATATTACTGGATTATTAGAAATAGTTTTTGGTGTTGGTTTACTAATTGAAGATACTAGGTTTTATGCTGGAGTAGGTATAGTTATATTACTTCTGTTAGTTTTTCCTGCAAATATTTATATTGCTATTAATGATGAAGCCAGAAAAAAATTAAAAGTAACTAAATTATTTGCTGTACTGAGATTATTTTTACAGTTACCATTAATTTATTTGGCATATTGGCATACTCTTTAATTTATTAGATATTTTTTGTCTGCAGAACCATCATCGTAGATAAATATTTTAAAGTTTTTATTAGTGTTTTTTCTTCCAATGACGTCTATTGTTTTTATTAGGTTTTTATTCGAAGGCTTTTCAATAATTGAACTATTATTACAAGCATAAAACACAAAGTCTAAAGTATTATTTCCGGAGTTGGGTACCGCTAAAATATTATCATATTGATTATAATAAATATCTGCGGGATTACTCAGGTTAGAGGCTACTAATTCCGTTTCAGAAAAATCAAAATTATACTTGTGTACAGCATTGGAACTCCAAGCCGATATATAAAAATTACCACATTGATCCATACTTATTCCATCTAAATTGCCTAATCCGGTATTTATAATAGTGCTATAAGTTTCATTTATTAAATCGATTTCATATATAGGAGCATTGTTACCCCAAAAGACAACAAGTAGTCGATCATTTATTGAGTCATAATAAGTTCCATTTGGATTTTTGCTAAAAGAACATATTTCATTATGCGAGTTTTCTTCAATACTATATTTATATAGTTTTTTGGCAGAAAAATCGGTAATAAATAAATTTACTTCACCCTCGTAATTCATTTGTGTAATTCCATTTAAAAATGAACCGTTTAGATTGTAATTTAATACTTGATCCCCGGTGCTGGTGTCATATCCTTTTAATCTTCCACCACTACATACATATATAATATTATTAACTATTTCAAGTCCATGTGGTCCTGATCCTAAATTAGTAGCAAATACAGATAAATTATTATTTACATCTAGCTCTAAAATTTGACCATTATTTGAATTGGCAATAAAATAGCTACCTGTTAACACATTATATTCAATACTTTCAGGACCATTATAATTTTGGCTAAATGATAAACAAGGAATAATGATAAATAGGAATAATAATTTTTTCATATTAACAACAACCACAGCTATTTTGAGTTGCTTGATTTTGATGTTTTTTAATTTTACAAGAATACATAGGATATTTTTTTATAAATATATCTACTAAAACTGAATCTGGAAGACTATCATTACTTCCAAATTTAGTTCTTAGCACAAAAGCAAATTCTTCAACAGTATATAATTTATCTTCTATTTCTAATGGGTTGTTGGTGTTTGTTATCATAATAATACTTTTTTATAGTACAAATATAATCTTTTAGTTAGCAAAAGGCTTTTTATATTTTATTATGAGTTCCATCACAATAAGGAGGATTAGAGGTTTTTTTACAATTACATAGATAGATTTTTTTATCTTCTTTTTCAGTAAATATTTTAGGCACAAATTCATGCCCCCTGTGTGCTCCGTTGCAAAAGGGTTGTTTGTCTGATAAACCACAGGAACACCAAGCATATCTTTTATCTTTTGTCGCATCTACTGTTATAGGAGATTTACTACATATTTTAGGTAATTTCATAGTATTTTAATTTCAGTTTGCAATTATAATTCTAGAACTGTGTATAAAGCCTTCTTCATTATTGTCCAACTTTACCATCTTCCAATTTCTTTCTTCACCAATAACTTCAAATCGTTCTAGAGTATCTATTGTTCTAATTATTTCTCCACCGGGACTCATCCTCATATTTGTCCATCCATCAGGATCATTAATTTGATATAAGACCTTATCTGTATTAATAATAGTATCTTTTTTCATTATTCCATCGTCATCGTGAATACCATTTGGATGGGTTTCTTCAATATCGTATTCTTTTCCAGCAGGTTCGGCATTTATTATTTCTATAACAGGCTTTCTATCCGGTTTTTCATATGGCGGATTTTCTAACGCTTCAACCATTATAGGAATGGCTATCAATATAAAAACAGCCGACATAAACACTTTTTTCACTAGACTATTATATTTATAAGAAAATGATTTTTCAATTTCGATATTATTGCTTTCAGGCAAAGATCTCCCCATTTTTTGATATATTATTTTACGATTACAATTATAACACGGGTAGATTTCATTATAGTGATACCAGTAATAATTATTTTTATATCGCCGATCCCTTCCTCCACCTTTTTTAGTATGTGTATATCCAGAGGATGTTAATTTTATTTCTTTATTAATTCCTGTTTTCAATATTTGAGATAAACAGAATTCACAACTTAGAAACAACCTCTTCCAAATTAAATATATCACCGAGATAAATATTATAATCATTCCTAGTCCATTGACACTGTCATTCACATCTAATAACAAAAGCCATCCTCCAGCTAGAACACCAAAATAACTTACTGCATGTAGAAATGATAAAAGTATATTTATACGACGATTTAATCTACCTTGCCAACTATTATCTCTTTCCCAATTATCTAGTAGGTCTTGTATGTGCGGAATATGTTTTTCAATGCCGTTCTTTAAATGAAATGGCACCTTATCCCAACTACCGTATTCTTTTTCAAATTTTTTTGCACTTCTCAGTAGGTTGTTGATAGACATACAGCAAATTTATAAAACTTTTATCATATCATATTTATGCAATCCTTTCCTATAACCATCCTCTGTAATTTTTGTTACTTGGAATCCGAATTTTTCATAAAACTTAAATGTGTGTTGGCTAGTATTTAATAATACATCTGATTTAGGATGCTTATTTGTTATTTTTTGAAGTCTATATTCGGTTAATCTATATCCGAATCCATTTTTATGATACCTTTTATCTACCATTCCCCACGTTAAATCAACAGTTTTTATTTTATCATTATAAGCATACCCTCCAGATCCAACTATTTGGCTCATCTCATTAAGGAGAACGTAGTATTTAATATCTTTTTTAAGTAAATAGCTTGAAAACAACTTTTCTTCTGAATAATCAAAAAAAGTAGGGGTATTTGTTTTAAACACTGAAATACAGTCTTCAAAATAACTAGAGTGATATTTTTCAATTTTACAGAAACTCAAATTTTTTATCTAAAATGCACTCTAAGATAAGTGTTTTGAGATTATAAATTCTTATGCAAAAAACGAGCTTTTACTTTATAAGATATTTTTTGTCTGTGGAACCATCATCATAGATATGTAATTGAAAATTATCATTAAGTGTCTCCCTTCCAAGAAGATCGAGTACTTTAATTAATTTTTTTTCGATTATTTCAAATTCATCATATGATGCAGAATTACAATTAATCAACCCAGAGGTATTATATTTGGAAACAAAGTTCCAAATTTCTTCCGAAGCATTTATGTCCATATTTCCAAAAGATCCTGGCCAATCATGACCACCATTAATAATTTTCAATTCTTCAATAGAAACACACTGGTCTCCATTTAACCATGAATATCGCTCTACAGTACTCCCATCAGATGTGTTAGTGTTAGGAACTGAATTTACAACAACATCATCAGTATTGTTATAATTAGACCAATAGGTTGTTATTTCATTAGCAGATAGATAAAGAGGCAAGTCATAATAGGTAAACCCATCATAGTTGGAATGAGGATTTTCATCATTTGTTCCAGGAATGAGCATCATGGCAGTGGGGTGTACTGGATCACAAGGACCCCACTCATATATATCATTTCTATAGTAATCTGCAAGCATACTCCCAGATACAGCAGCGAATGCAGCGATTTTATCGTTTAACCGACAACCTAATTCATAAGAAAAAATAGCTCCCTCAGAGTAACCACAAGCATAAATACGACTTAAGTCAATTAAATATTCTTCATTTAAGTTGTTGATAATAGCTTCAATAAAGAATATGTCATCGTGATCAGTTGGTGCTTTATGTATCCAAGAAGTGGTGCCACCATCAGGATCTATAGCCCCCTGTGGATAAACCGCAATAAAATTAGCGGTATCAGCAATAGGTCTCATATCATTGGTGTAAATAAAATCATCGGCATACCCACTTCCGCCATGAAAGTTAAATAGTACAGGATATACAACTGTATTGTTGTAATTTTCAGGTAGATATATTATGTATTCTCTCTCTTGATTGTCAAAAAACATGTTTTCTGTAATTAATTGTTGTCCAAAATGTAAAAAAGGAATAATAAGAAGTAATAATAGCTTTTTCATAATTTAATGAGTTTGAATTTTTATTGCTTTAATTTTTTTAACAGTTGTATCATTTTTAAAATGAGGTTCAAGTATTTTCAGTTCTTTGTTAGAAAAGCCAGATTTTTCACTATTTATTTTCACATCATTTGTTGTTTCAATACAACTAAACCACGCTGTAAGTATAAGCATTAAAAATAATTTCCTCATTCTCTGGATATAAATATTGTAGTAATGATAGCTATTTAAGGACATTCACGGATATTTCATTTCGCCTATTAAAAAACTTATAAGGAGGATCATATACAAATAATTCAAATTTATTATTATGTGTAATATTATATTTTTTTAGTATTATTTTTAATTCTTCTATTTTTTGATTTTCTCTTTCGGTATTACTATATCCAGAATATTTTATGACAGCTTTTTGGACATAATTAGTTTCTACGAACTTCACTTTTTCATTATTTGGTTTAGGAAGGTTTTCTTTATTATATTTTTCAGGCATTCTAAACAACATTTCATCATTATTAAACAATCTTATTACCACTGGAGAAGTCATGGCAATTTCTTCAGTTCTCTCATTCGACCCAAAAATATAATTTGCTAAAACACGAAACGATGAATCTTGAGTATCACTCTGTTCATCATTAATGTAGCTCGCAAATAATGCTGGGTTATATGCTCGTATTTCTATTTTTTCTATTACTTTGATTACTTCGTATGTGCTAGCATCTTGTCCAAAATTTAAAAAAGGGAAAAGCAAAAGAAATAATTTTTTCATATTGTAAAGCTATTATTTTATAATATATTTTTTTTCAACCGAACCATCATCGTAGATATGTAGTTGGAGTCCTGTATTTATACTTTTTCGACCCAAAACATCAATTGTATTAACTAAACTTTTTTCAGGTTGATTGGGCTTATTTTCTAAATTACTCAACTCATCGAATAAAGACATTTGATTAAAAAAATTCCAAATTTCTTCACTAATATTTACATCCATATTCCCTCCCCAACTACCTGGCCAATCGTGTCCACCATTAATAACTTTATATAGCCATACTTCATTTGTGGAATTTTCGCTTGAGTATATATGTCTTTCAATAATACTATTATCCCAGGTTATATTGTCAGGTATTGTATCAATCAATAAATTAGATAAATTATTTTGATTCACCCAGTATTCGATAATTGTTGGTATATCTAAGTAAACCCCCCATCCATCTTCATTTTGTGGGTCTCCATCATAATATGTTACATCATCATCAGTCCCATGGGTTTCAAAAATAGGTACAGATTCAATGGGGTTGCAGTTGTTATAAATTTCTTCCATCATGGTTCCTGCAACTGGGGCAATTGCTCTAAATGTACCACTTGCTTGACACGCAAGAAGATAGCTGAAGTCTCCACCATTTGACATGCCGGTTGAAAAAGTGTTTACAGTACTAAGTTGATGTATTTCTTGTAGGTATTCTGCAAGAGCAACTATAAAACTCACATCATCAATTTCTATATTATTTTGAAAATCATAACCTACATTAAAAAAATTATTACCCCAATCATCTTGTGTCCCTTGTGGATAGCACACAGCGAATCCATTTTCATCTGCTATGTCATTCATGCCACAGTATTCCATAATGTCAATTGCACTTCCACTGTATCCATGAAACACAAAAACTAAGGGAGCGTTTTCTTGAATGCCTGGCGGCATGTATAAAAGATATTCTCGATCTATTTTGTCCCAATTAAAAATTAATGGAGACAGACATGAACCATCATCAATTGTAGCAAATTCATTATAATTATATGCACTTGAGTCTGTACATCCTGGAAACTCCCAATTACAAGCTTTTATATCTATTTCAAACGTAAAATACCCAAAAGACTCTTCCACCTCATAGGGCCCATATTCTTGATTATTTATTGTCATTTCTATAGCGCCACCCTGCCAACCATCTCCATATAAATCCACCCCCATAAACATGTAACATCCAGACAATAAACATATTTGAGTTGTCGTATTTTGATAGTTATTATTTCCTTGAAAGCTTGCTGTGGCAGATGGATTGGGGCTTGTCCAATCTTCATAGTTATATAAATCCCAGGTCATTTCACTGGCCCAGTCACCCGTTTGTGTTTCTATTATAACCAGAGTTTCTCCTTCTGCACAATCTGGATAATAACAAGACCCATCATCGATGATAGCATTTGAATTGTAATTAGAAGCATTTATATCAGTACACCCCACATATGTCCATTGACACTCTAAATCATAATTAATTGAAAGCAAAGTGTAAAAACCATACCCATTTTCTGGTGAAATAAATAATGATTCATTACTAACAAAAGAATCATTAGTTTCTGTAAATTCAAGGTCAATGCCATCATTTGATGAAACTTCGAGTAATCCCCCATTCCAGCCGTCCCCATAAGAGTCGGAAGCATTAATAGCATAGCACCCAGCAGGTAAACATATTACATCACTATATTCTTGATCATTGTCTTCACCTTGAAAACTTAGTAATTCATTTCCTTGGTTGTCAAAAATTTGCCAACTCATTTCTTCTGCCCATTCACCAGTAGTTGTTTGTAAAAGAATTTCATATTCTCCTTCAGTGCATTGAGATTTGAGAATAAAAGGAGCGATAATGATTAATAATAAATATAATTTTTTCATAATGCTTTTTTAGTTTTTATTGAGCTAATAATTATACTCATTGAGCAACCAAATATAATTATTTTAACCTTTTATAGACCGAATAATAGTGGTGGTTTTTAGTTTTCAAAGTGTAATAGGGTCTTTAAAGCTTAATAATCTAGAATCGAATATTTATATTTAAATAAGGAAATGCTAAAAAATCACCATCTAGCAAATCTGCTTCTTCAACAACATGAATATTGCCTCCTGCATTTATAAAGAATACTTTCCAGATTTTTTTTTCAAGTCCAATTGACAAGCAGACAGCATCAGAGTCGCCACTCATGCCGAAGATGTTTTGGACAGATATCACAGAATATCCATCGACAAAAGCTCTAAATAAGTATTTTTTATATCCCGCGACAACAGTGTTTAGTGCAAGCATGGTTCCAAAGCCTATAAAAAGTTCATTGTTTTTATTTTGCAGAATAGATCTGCTATAACCAACAGCACTGAAACCCGTTTTGGAATCTAGTATTCCAATTGAGATGTGATGTTTAGGAGGTTTTTGCTTTTGACTTGCAGCAACAAGTGGAAAAAGAAATAATAGCATGAGTATTAATAACAATTTCTTCATATGATTATAATTATTTTTTAAATGGAAGAAATTAGCTAATCTTTTTTTATCAAGTATTTTTTTTCTACAGACCCATCATCATAGATGTTTAATTGTAAGTTTAGTGTATTTGTTTTTTGTCCAAGAATAGAATAAGTATGAATAATTTTTCGACTAGTAAAACTCGGATTGTCTAAACTCAAGTATTCTTGGCAAGAACATTCACAGACATCGGACACATTCATCTCCAAATATCCAAAGGGGGTTAAATCTGTATTACAATCCAATGGGATATCAAATGGAAGAAATGCGGAAAGAATACCTGACTCTAAAGTGGGAATAAGTTCCGCACATCCTAATAATCCATCTAAAAGTGAGGTGTCACCAAAAATTGAAACTAAATCTATTAATGTTTCATCTAAATCTACACAACCAATTACTTGAGTATCATCATAAGTCGGCTCTGTATTTTCAAAATATGATTGTTGAGCCACCCCAAAAAAAGGAATTATTATCATTAGCCACAACACTTTATTTAATTTTTGCATTTGTGTTAGTTTATGGTTTTTTTTAATCTAAAGATAGTTTTTTAGTAACAGAAATGAAATGCCCTGCACTATAGATTTTTATTTTACGAGATATTTTTTTTCAACGCTACCATCATCATAAACGTGTAGTCGAAACCCTTTGCCTGATAGTTGTCTACCCAAAAGATCTGTTGATTTAATAAGTTTTTTATTTTGCACTGCTTCATGAAGTGCTATGCCATCGCAAGCATCACCGATATTATCTAGATCAAAATCTGCTTGATTTGGATTGTAATCTTCAGGACAATTATCTAGATTGTTGCAAACCCCATCATTATCCATGTCAATAGATGTAATATTCCATTGTTCGAAATTATCAAAAACAATTATTTTTACTGCTTGATGTATTATTTCTGTCTCATCTTCAGACAGATTAAAGTCTTCATTCAAAGGAATTTCTAATGGGTCTTTTTGAAATAATGTAGTATAAAAACAAACCGCAGCAACATATGACCCCAAAAATGACGGATGGCTTCCATCAGGACTATATAATTCAATGTCATATTCATAATCTCTTATATATCGCCATACAGCCCCAACAGGTGATAGTGCTGCTTCATTTTCATTAGCCATCATTATGTATCTCTCTTGTATTAAGTCATCCATTCCCTCATACGTACATACGGGTGGCCAATTAGCACAATTGCCTTGATCTCCATTTTCTCTACCCCAAGTCATAAAAAAGATAGTTTGTCCACAGTTGTTATAATTAGTGATCAGTTCATTTAATTGTGTTGCATATGGAAAAACTTCTTCTTCTACTTGCCAAAGTGGGAATGCTGGATATTGACTTTGTTCTTGTAAAACCACATAATCCCATTCCCCGTTCATAATTAAATTATTAGAATTACTGTTGTTGACGTGAGTTTGTAAAGTAGCACCACCAACCAGATTGCTCTCTGTAAATAGATAGTCGCCCATAGAATTAGCAATAGTAGATATCATATTAGGAAGATTATTGCTAGCGGTGTAGCTATTACCAAGAAATAATATATTTAAAGAGTCTATTTGTTGGGCACAATTTGGTAGTCCTTCTCCAGGACCTAAAGAAGTGCCAGCTATCTCAATCCCATTTTCATCAACACACCAGCAATAACCCGTGCTCCCCCAGCACTGCATTGGTGAATAAGACCCATCTTCTTCACATTGAGGAATAAACTCGCCAATTGCACCTGTTGCATTTGCTATGGCATCTAAACAAGGTGTTTGTCCAAAATTTAGAAAAGGAATAAGAACAAAAAACAGCGTTTTTTTAATCATTCCTATAAATTTATTTTTAGAGTTATAGTTGGACACTATTCAAATAAAGAAAATTCTTCAATGCCTGTCGGATAATCAGGAAAAATATTAGAATCCCAAGTTTTAGTCACCCACTGATCACAGGTCCCGTCTCCAAAATCAATTGATGCCACCCAAGAATTATTTTGATCATAATACTCAAATAATCCTGAAACAGGTGTTGTAATTGTTTTATCCCATTCCTCAAAGTAGCAGTCTATTTTTTCTACAGGATTAACCTCGATTTCTGTATAACCATCTTCTTGCATTGCAATTCGCATTTGCATTCCATTATCACAGCATGACATTGTACAATTCTCCTCACAAACACCATCAGTGGAACAACAATGACTATGTCCTTCATGATTATCTCCTTCTTCATCTTTTTCACAAGATGTAAAGCTAAAGCCCATTAATAATATTATGAATAAATAAGTTATTTTGTTCATAGTAAAAACAGTATTATAAATTAGCTTACAAAGATACATTTTTTTTATCGAGAATTACTACTATTTGAATAGTGATGTCTATTATAGATAGTTTATAATTCTTGGTAATATATATCAAGAAAATTAATTCTATTATTTATCCAAGCATTAATATATTCTTGTTCTTCTGTAAGATTAGTGTGTAATCCCCATTTAGTATTTTCGAAATCTAAAATATTGGATTTTTTTAGTTGATTAAAATTAGTTTCGAAAATGGTTATTAAATTATCTGGGCTTAAAATATTAGTTCTTAATTCAAACCACCGATTTTGCAATCTGGTTTTAAAATTATTGGGATTCAGCTCAAATAGCCTGCCATATAAGCTATTAGATTGGATATCTTGGTAGCCAACCGCGTCTCCATTCCAAAATCTTCCAAACGACCCTTCTAAATCCCAAGGAATTATAAATAAAGGGTCTTCTTGTGATTTGCGAGCTAAGAAAGTGTTTTTTCCGGTATTATCAGCTGCTGAAAGCATATTAATAAATATGTAATAATCAATAAAATTGTCAATATTTATTAATTTACTTATCTCTTCAATAAAAGTATCGTCCTCATAATTTACAACCAAATTCGTTAAATACATTAGAGGGTCCCAGTTTATTCTACTTGTTGGTTGCGGGAACTTTTGTTCCCAATTATTCCAGTATTTATTTGTTGATACTGTTTCTTCATACACTGCAAATGTCGTTCCATCCCAGGCAACAGCTTTATATAATAATGCATCATCAAAAAACATATCAAGCAACTGACTATTCATTTGTTCGTTTAGACAGTATAAGCCCTGGTGCTCAGAATTAATAAATAATTCTACAAAATTAGAATGGATGCCATAATTTTTAGTGTTTTCTATTTGTTGCCATATTTCGAAACTTGTTTTGTTTCGTAATCTAGCATGATCAGCAGACATAGCATCTAACCACCAATCAGAATTCTCTTTTAGACCAAATATTGATTTAGAAACTCGATCATCTGTACGTTGACTATTTAAGAAAGAAAATAAAAATGATTTTTTCTCATTCCACTGTGAAGCTTTTCCTTTGTGCTCTATTCCAATATATGATGTCAAAACATCTTCGCTCAGAGAGGGGTAGTTGATTATTAATCTGGCTAATTTTTTAGGTTCATCAATAATAGTATTATGAGTGAGAACTTGAATGATGGGCAAATTAGTAAATTGTAAAATCATGTCATGCTCGATGCCATTCGTGATAACAGAAATCTCATAATCTTTATTAACTTCAATAGCACCCAAATTATTCATGTGATTATTTATTAATAATGAATCTCTAAAATAAATTTTAGAATAACTTTGAAATTCTATAAATGCCTCAAAATCACCAATACAATCATATTCAATAGAATATCTTAAAGTATTTGATTTACTATCAAATGCACAATCTTTATTGTTAATTTTTAAGATTAAATTCGGTTCCAAAAAATTATTTGGTTCACCATCAAAAATGATTGCTTCTTTATAACAAGACTGAAAAAAGAAAATCACGCAGATATAAAGACAAAATGATTTTTTCATTTTTTAAATGTATATACTGTTTTTAAAACAACAAATGAGTATGGATAATTAGAGTTTAATTCTTTTTCAAATCCTATTGCCACATCAAACAGATTCATTCTATTGCCTAAGAAAATCCGTATTTTATTAAAATAAGGTTCTCTAAAAATCTCAAATAATCTAAACAACTCGAATGAACTGTATAGATTATGTTTCTCATTATGTTTAAAATTCAATTTAATTCTGTTTCGAATAGATGATGAATATATTTGTTGCACATTCCCTGTAAAAAAGAAATTAATATATAAATAAGGATTAATGAATTCTTGTTGAAACCGAAATCGATAACGAAGCCGTAATTTTTTGGTTAATTTGTTTTTGTACTCGAAGTCAATGTTGTATCTGACATTGTGTTGCGTCCCATTAACCCTTTTTATATCTAAAATATATCGAATCCCTCCACTCAAATCAAATTTTTTATTAATAGGGTATTTTAATTGAGCATGAAGCATATAATCATCAAGTTTTGACGCATCATTAAATGTTCTTGCTTGTGTTTCTAGGGTTATGTGATAATTTGATAAAACTTCTTTTTCAAAAGCTATCCCTGCCCAAACTCCAAAATCTCTAATTACTTTTATTTCCTGTGAAAGCAAATTTCCACCATATATCAATATAATTATAAGTGATATTTTTTTCATATGTTGAGCAGTAGGCTGAATTAACTTTATTTAATCTTTGTTTTGATCGGCAGAACACAAACTGATGCAATTTTCGATACTTTCATAGGGCCCATTTACCACTTGAATACACTTAGTGTCGACACAAGCATAACCCCATGTTAAATCGTCCTCCTCATTACAACCAAGAAAGATACAGAAAACAAATAGTATTAAGATTTTTTCCACACTTTAAATATACATGTTTTTTGCCCCACATAGAAAAATCTAAATCTAATTAATATTACACAACATGTGTAATTGATACAGGTTTTCAGATGAAAAAATTAACTAAAGATGTTTCTTGACTTTATGTTTTAGTACTTTTCGCAATCTTTTGGGGGCATCAATAAACCAATTTCCTCTTTTGTTAATTCTTACAAAGAAATCCCTCCCACCATTTGGATTTTCAAATCTTGCTACTACTGTTTGGTTTAAAAAGCCCAAGCCATGACTATTAGAAAAATCTTTTTTTAATCGCCATTTATTTTTATTGTAATTATACGCAAAATACATTTGTCTTTTATTGGTTGTCAATTCATTCAGAAATAGCCCTGCAACTAACCCACCCGTAAATGACATGTTTTTTTGACATGAAAAATGATTACTGTTATGAGGATTTTTATGTTTGTTTTGCGCCCACCCACTTAGTGAAAAAATAATTAAAAAAATGATTAAAAATAAATGAGATTTTTTCATATTTCGATTGTTTTAGTTAATATCTAATGATTTAATAATCAAAATTTATGCCAAACATTAATTTTGGAACTGGCGATGACATTACTGCTAAGCTCAGGGGTTAGATTTTATATGTGCCTATTGATTTGTTTTTAATTTTAAAATCACACAACACCCAGCTTATTAGTAATTAATAATTTGGCATTATTTTTGATTTATTTCAAATAGAATATTTAACATATGAATATTATGAAACATATTTTTAGTGAAAAAATTGAATTGGGTGCTTATTATAGTTATGACGAAGAACAAAAAAAAATTTATGATTTTGCCGGCATGAAGCGTGATTTTCAGAATTTATTAGAAAAATTAAAAAAAGGATGATCCGTATAGATTCATCAAGACGATTAACTCACCAAAATCTATGTATTACTTTTGGATATTATAGTGTAATGTAAATTGTAAAACCGTAAAATCTTGCAGCTCACTATTAGAAAAATGACTGATTGAATTAAAATCGGACAATAAAATTCCCAAATTACATGATATATTATTTGTTACATCATAATTGTAATCTAAGCCAACATAATAAGATTCATCAAAGTGATCAAACTGATTGCCCTCATTATTTTGATCAAACACATACACCCCCAAAATACCTGTAGATAAATGAACACTATGTTTGCCAGAATAAAACCCAGGCTTAATTCCAAACCCAATATTTTGATGTAGTTCAAATTTAGATAGACGTGTTTTATTTAATACTACTTTTTGGTTGAGATAAAAAACTTCTAAAACAGTCATAAATTTTCCACTTAATTTAATATTATTTCCATAATAAAGACCAAAGTCCATGTTTTCTCGTTGTGTGCTTTCAGTACCCTCTGTTAAATTAGCAACAGTTGTGATAGACCCCACACCCAGGTAAAAGTTATGTTGTGTCCAACCGAATAAAGGAATTATAAATATTATCAATACTTTTTTCATATCATCATTTAATCATTCATTAAAATTGAATATTGAAAACTATTTTGATTCCAGCTACAGAATGAATTGTTTGCCAATTCTCCCACGACAAAATTATTTGTGTGGAAAAGCTCAAAATCTTTATAAGTATTTATTTCTACATTAATACAGCCAAAACCTACGTTATTTTCATAGTAAAACATAACCGTATAATTTAAAGATTCTTTATCCCAACCTTTTAAAGGTGTGCCAAATGTACCACTTGGCATATTCATGTTGTCTGATAAGTTTATGATGTAATTATGACCAGCACTAGAATATAACAAGAATGAACCTGCTGTATTTTGTGGATTATCGATAATTATTTGGTGATGCACAAAAACATGGTCTTCATTAAAACTATTTTCTTGATCGCTTTCTTCACAACCTAAGAAAAGTATAGCAGCAATAAAAAACAATAGATATTTCACGATTATAATATTATGGGGGTTTATGATTTTTTCAATAAATATGTTTAGTAAAATTATACTAGTTTTTCATAATATGAAAATATAGTATATTTAAAATTATTTTTTTGGATAACATCAATTTATGAAAAAACTAATTTATTTATTTGCCATTCCGTTCTTATTTCTTTTTGTTAGTTGTGGTGATGATGAACACACACATGATCAAATACAGATGGCTTCGTCTGTTGTAACAGTTGATTGGTATCAGGGCGGATCGACAGACTATCCGATTTGGACAAGTGGTATTGCTTGGCCGTCTATAACAAGTGAGGTTTTAAATAATGGTCTTATTATGGTATATGGACAAGCGCCAACTGGGGGTTGGGTCATGTTACCATTTACTTTTGTTTGGGGGGGGTATGAATCATCTATATTGATTACTGTTGGTGTCGGTGAAATTGTTTTGGAGTGGGTAGATTCGGATTTAATTCAACCAGATTATCCTTTTGTTGAGACTTTTCGTATTGTAGTTATAGAAAATAAATATTTATTGCCTGTAGATATTGATTTAAAAAATATTGAAGAGTTAGAAAAATATGCAAAGCATTAACAATATTATGTTATTTAATTCTTACTTATGAAAAAATTTCTTTTTAATTTGTTATTTCCCCTTTTTCTTTCAGCACAAATAACTTCTTTTGAATTAGTAGCAACATGGTCTATTTATGATATTCAGGATGTGTATACGTTTTCTAGTTTGCCGGATTATGTCGGGGAAATTAATTACGAAGTAGAAGCGTACAAGGTGTCGTATTTAACTTCTGATGCAAATGGAGATCCTATAATGGCATCGGGAGCTATTTTTATTCCATTAGATTTTACTTGTCCAGCGCCCATATTAAGTTGGCAACATGGCACTGTCGTGTCTGATTCAGGCGCACCATCAGAGAATATTGAAAATAGTGCTATAGGCATAGTCTCTGCTTCACATGGATATATTGTGTTTATGAGTGATTATTTGGGTTTAGGATCAGGGGAAGGCTTCCACAACTATTGTCATGCTCAAACCGAAGCCAGCGCTGTCATTGATTTAATAATTGAGGGAAATATTTTTGTAGAATCACTGGGTTTTGAAACTAATGGACAACTTTTTTTAATGGGCTATTCTCAAGGAGGGCATGCGACTATGGCAACTGTAAAAGCAATTGAATCAAATGATATTAATTTAGAGATTACAGCATCAGCTCCCATGGCGGGTCCTTATAGTATGTCTGAGGCTCAGGCCTCAATGCTTAATACAGTATATCCTAACCCGGGATATTTTCCATATGTGCTTTTTGCTTATCAAAATGTTTATGGCAATTTATATGATAATATTGGCGATGTGCTAAAACCAGAGTTTGATAATTTATTTGAGATGTATGATGGCACATATTCTATGAGTGAAATAAATGAGGAAATATGGTCCATTGCCGACAACATATATGATATTGATTCAGAGAATTTCACCCCGTTGGACATGATTGTAGATGATTATTATGCAGATTATCAATCCGATGAAAGTCATCCTTTTCGATTAGCGCTACAGGAGAATGATCTAATTGATTTTATACCTGAATCACCAATGAGACTTTTACATTGTAATGGCGATGCAGATGTTTCATATGAAAATGCAGTTATGGCCTATAATGCTTTTGCACCTTTCGCAACAGAGGAACTTGTGTTGTTAGATGGAGGTAACCTCAACCATAGTGATTGTGCTTTAGTATCAATTATTTCAGCAAAATTATTTTTTGATACTTATGCGAATTTATGCAATCCAACTTTTTTAAATGAATTAAATAGCAATCAATATTTAGTTAATATTTTTGATGTTTTTGGTAGACCTGTTATTAAACAGGAGCCAAACACCTTATTTTTTAAAGTTCATAGTAATGGATTTGTAGATAAGGTTATTTTGAATTATTAATAATCAACCCATCCATTTGTAGGAAAAAATAAAGGTAAATATGCTTTTCGACTAATTGCTCGTGCTCCAAAAATCCCATATCCCTCTGCTATATTGGATTCTATAAATATTGGTTCACTATTAAACAACATATTATTCGAATCTCTTTTTTGCTCTTTCCTTGTTAAATTAAATCGATATAAATTTTCACTGTATGATTCTATTGCTACATAAAAATGAGACCATACTCCTTGAGGCTTTTCTACTTCTACAAAAAATGTTTTTTCTTCGCCATCAAATAAATCATCACTGAAATATCCGTTTTTCCCAGTATAATAATTATCAGAGGCTTGGTATCGGTTAATTGGTATTAGAAATGCAGGATCTTGAACCGTATATTTACAGGAGCTGGTTTGAGGATTTATTCCATCTATTTCCACATAGATTTTTAATCTATAATAATTAGCCTGATTTGGTTGATCTTGTATTGTGATGCTAAATTCACACAAATCTTCCCAATTAGAAGATGAGCTCAAATTGCCATCTAGACTTCCTGTCATTACTAAGTTTGAGATAATGTACTCAGGTTTGCTTGGGATTGTTTCTTTGGCGCTAATTGGAGTAAATCCTTCAAGATTTACATCTAATTGATAGGTGTCATTTTGTTTTGGAGTAAAATTAGGATTAGTATAGCAGTAGCAGTTGGAATCAAACTCTAATGAATAGGTTTCAATAATATTATTACTTGTGTCATCAATTTTATTTATTGATGCTTCTGCTGTTGAAATGACAGGAATACTATCTGTATAGATATATTCGTTTAGCGATGCTAATCCATCTACTGAATTTGACACTAATAAGAATTGACTTTTATTATCCCAATATTTGTCAGCTATCATATAGCTATTAATTACAAGTTTAGATTGAATTGTAGGCAATTCAATATCTAATGCTTTTTCACATGAAATAAAAAATAAACACAGAATATTTAAGAGCAATAATTTTTTCATTTATTTAAATTTAAAACTATATCTAATAGAAGGTATAATTGGGAATAAACTAATTTGCATGGGTTGATAAGTCCGATATTCTAAGTTACCATTTTCTTGCCCATCTTCTTGAAGATAGATGAAAAAAGGATTTTTCCGATTATATATATTATATATTGACACGCTCCATGTTCTTTCTCCCCATTTTTTTTCTTTAGTAAAACTACACCCAATATCTAATCGATGATACGGCGCCATTCTAAAGTCATTTTTTTCTCCATAGTCAAAAAATTGAATAAAATCATTACCTGTAAATAATAGATATTGTGCTATAGGTAGTGTTACGGCGTTTCCAGTTCCATAGACAAATGTTGCGTTTAAATGCACTCCTGTTTTTAGATTATAAGAAGAAACAATAGATAGATCATGTCGTCTGTCAAATTTATAAGGGTATTCATTACCTAAATTAATATTTTCAAATTGTCTATCAGTTTTTGATAATGTGTACCCAATCCAACCTGTTAATTTCCCGCTCCTTTTCTTAACAAACATTTCTACACCCTGTGATGTTCCTGAGCCATTTTCTTCAATTCGATTTTCCCATGAAGAAAAGTTTGTTCCTAAAATATTTGTTCCCTCTGCAAATGTGATTAAGTTCTCCATTTTTTTATAATATAACTCAATACTTGTTTCATAGCTTTGAGTTTCTAGTTTTTGATTGTCTGAAAAAAATCGATGGTAACCAAATACAATTTGTTGTGATTTTTGTGGTGGTACTGTTTCAGTTGCTGGAACCCACATGTCATTAGGTAAGCCAAAACTGGAGTTGGTTAATAGATGTATATTTTGTTGCATTGTAGCATATGAAAATTTTACAGAAGAATTTTCATCAATTAAGTATCTAATTGACACTCTAGGTTCAGGTGATTGATATAGTGCATTTTTGATATTAAAAAAACCATAATGAAGACCAATATTGGCAGATAATCGGGGACTAACCGTATAGTTGTCTTCTATATATAGATAGCCTTCGTCTGGCTTTAATGTTTCTGAAAAAACAATAGTTGTATCCGCTGAAAAATTTTGATAATCAGCAAAAAAATCCATAAATCCAGGAAAAAAATTATGTTTTATATATGATCCACCAAATTTAAAATTATGTTTTCCATTTAGCTTATAATCTAAATCTATTTTAATTCCAAAATCCTCTATCCCACTACGATATAAATAATCACTTTTTTCAATTTGAGTGGTTTCTTCTCCGCTGAAATATTGATTTAGAGTTGTATTATTAGTATTAATAATATTATCAAAATTATATCGCCCATAAATTAATGATGTATTTGCAAATATTTTAGTATTAATTATATGAGTCCATCTAATAGCAGCAGTTATATTTTGCCAAGACAATCCAAACTGTGTTTGTGCGTTAAATGTTTGGTCAAATAAATTATCGATATTTTGTTGAGTATTATTGTCATTTAGTTCTCCAAAGAAATTATCTTTTCCAGTATAAAAACTAAAATATATTCTGTCTTTGTTAGAAAATTTGTGATTAATTTTCGCATTAATGTCATAAAAATAATAATTCCCGTTTCCATTAAAATCAATTTTATTTTCCAAAGCTTTGACAATTGGTTCTTTTAATAAATCTAACCATGTTCTTCTTGCAGAAATTAATATAGAGGTTTTATCTTTTTTTAAAGGTCCTTGTATAGTGATTTTCCCAGAGATTAAACCCATCCCCCCTTCAGCTTGCCATTCTTTCATGTTTCCGTCTTGCATATCTATTTCTAA
>NZWM01000016.1 GCA_002698365.1 Flavobacteriales bacterium
AAACAAAAAATAATGATAATGATATATGAATATTTCTTTAATATTTTATTGGAATATAATAGGGATTTCAATTTTTTCATCTTTTCTTTTTACTTTTACTATTGTGCTATCTCCTTTTTTAAATTGACTTAGCCCTTTCATGTAATCCATCATATTTAGTATTTCTTTGTTTCCCATTTGAATAATTATGTCATTTTTTAAAATGCCAAATTTTGAGGCTGTTTTGCCCTTTGAAACACCATCAACTCTTAGCCCATTTCCATCATATAGGTAGTCAGGCATAATCCCTAACGTCACATTAAATTTTGGCGTTTTTGTGGTGTCTGATTGTGTTTCTTGAAAATCAAAGTTATCTAGTGTATGTGATTTTTTTATTAATGATTCTACAAAAGACATAATAGTATACATGCCTTGAAAATTTATTTTTTCTACATCATCAGTTGGTTTATGATAATCTTCATGTTGACCTGTGAAGAAATGTAATACTGGTATATTTTGAAGATAAAAAGATGTGTGGTCAGAGGGTCCTATTCCCGATTCAGATTTAATTAACTTCAAATTAAATAATGAATTTGTGTTTACAAGTAAGTTGTTCCATTCAGTACTTGTTCCTGTTCCATTAATTGCTATTTCATTATTCTGGTTTAATCTTCCAATCATATCAAAATTAATCATAAATCTCACTGTATTTAAGTCAATAGTAGGGTTTTTTGCAAAATATGACGACCCTAATAATCCTTCTTCTTCACCAGAAAATGCGATAAATAAATAATTATATAATTTGTTTGGACATAGTTCATTAATAAGTTGAAGTAAAACACTAACTCCACTTGCATTATCGTCTGCACCATTATGGATAGCTTTTTCTCCTGTATGTAGTGATCCAGTATGACCATATCCTAAATGATCGTAGTGTGCACCAATTATAATAGTTTCATTTTGATTATTGTCACAATAGCCAATAACATTCATTCCTTTTATTTTTTTGGTTGTATTATTTGAATGAGGGTTTAGACTTTGTGTTGTTTTAAAAATCTGATAGTAACCTTTGCTTCCTTTTTCTTTTAGTCCATATTTTTCAAACTCATTTTTTATATATTTTGCAGCCTTTCTCTCACCATTTGTACCTGTCTTTCTCCCTTTAAGTTTATCTGAAGCAAGAAATGTTATATCTTTTTTCATCTGATCAATTAAGGTGGTTTTTTCAGTTTGTGAAAACAAATAATTGGAGGCAAATACTAGTATTAGTATAGTTAGTGAGTTTTTCATATAGAAATAATTATTTTTGCTTAAAATTTTATCAAAAATATGAAACCATTTTATTGTTTTTTTATAATTCTACTTTTATTTTCTTGTGTGCAAAATAAAAAGGAGAAAACTCAAGTTGTAGAAGATAAGTATTCTAGTTCTTCTTTATCTTATCCGGAAGAAATACATATCACTAATATTAAACAATTAACTTTTGGCGGTGATAATGCTGAAGCTTATTGGAGCTTTGATGATAGCAGATTGGTTTTTCAAGCAAAAAATGATTTATGGGGAGCAAAGTGTGATCAGATGTTTATTACAGACACAAATAATTATAATATGCATACTTCTATACCTGACTTAGTTAGCACTGGCTTTGGAAGAACAACTTGTTCTTATTTTTTACCGGGAGATTCAACTATATTATATGCATCTACCCATTTGTCAGACTCTTTGTGTCCACCTGTTCCTGAAAGAAGAGAGGATGGTAAATATGTATGGCCAATTTATGATTCGTTTGATATTTTTATTTCTGATTTAAAAGGAAATATTATTCATCAATTAACAGATTTAGATGGCTATGATGCAGAAGCAACTGTTTCACCTAAAGGAGATAAAATAGTTTTCACATCTATTAGGTCTGGTGATTTAGAACTTTATACTTGTAATTTAGATGGAACAAATGTTAAGCAAATAACCAATGAATTAGGATATGATGGAGGTGCATTTTTTTCAAATGATGGCAGTAAATTAATTTTTAGAGCATCTAGACCGAAAGCAAAAGATGAAATTGAAGAATATAAGTCTCTATTGGCTAATGGTTTAGTTCAGCCCACTAACATGGAATTGTTTATTTGTAATGTTGATGGCACTGATTTGAGACAAATCACTTCTTTGGGTGGTGCTAATTGGGCTCCTTTTTTCCATCCATCTGATCAAAAAATTATTTTTTCCTCTAATCATAAGTCAAAAAGAGGTTTTCCTTTTAATTTATTTATGATTGATGTTGATGGTTCTAATTTGAAACAAATAACATATGATAATATGTTTGATGCATTTCCAGTTTTTTCAAATGACGGGCAAAAAATAGTTTTTTCATCTAATAGGAATAATGGAGGTACTAGAGAAACCAATTTGTTTATTGCTGATTGGAAAGATTAATAAAAACAATAATAGCATGAATAAAGATGATGTAATAAATTTAATATTAAAAGAAAGGCAGAAGCAAGACATTAAGTGGGGTGAGCAAAATCATGATGTGTATAAATGGCTTGCAATTCTTGGAGAAGAGGTAGGGGAGGCTAATAAAGCTGCTCTTGAAGACTCCAGAAATGATTTGATTCATGAACTTATTCAGATTGGTGCTGTTACTGTTGCAATGATAGAAAGTTTAAAGAGAAATAATTATTAATGCTTATCTTGGTCTAAAAATATTAAGTTATGGATTATACAATAATCTTTCTAAAATATTTGGGGTTTTTTTATTTGCTTTATGGTCTTTCTTCTTTGTTGAATAAAAAAATTAGTAATACTTTAATGACTCTTGTGAAGGATGATGGTCAGTTGTTTTTTTTGGGTTTTATGACGATACTGTTTAGTATGCCTATTGTTCTTTTGCATAATATTTGGGATTCTTATTTAGCAGGATTTGTGAGTTTTTTTGGTTGGGCAACTTTGTTAAAGGGTTTTTTTATATGGTCTTTTCCAGATTACATAAAATCTAAGGCTGAGTCACGTCTTAATGAGCGAAACTTAAAAATGAGATCAGTGTTCTCTTTGGTCTTAGCGTTGGTGTTGCTTTATTTTGCTTGTAATCCATCTTGTTTAATATAAATTAAATGAATATTAATTCATATTTAGATAAATTTAATTCTGTTTCATTAGATGAAGTAAAAAATGTTAAGCTAATGAATAGAATGGATCAAAAGTTTGTTTTTCAAATAAATGATTTGTCCGATTTACTTACCAAACTCCATTCTTCATATAATGTGTTGGAGGTTGATGGTGACAAAGTTCAAACATATAAAACTTTATATTTTGATACTGAAGACAAATTATTTTTTCTCCAGCATCATAATTCTCGAGTTAATCGAAATAAGGTTCGCTTTAGAGAATATGTGGGAAGTGGTTTGGTCTTTTTAGAAGTTAAATTGAAAAACAATAAGGGAAAAACTATAAAAACCAGAATGAAAGTAGATGCCATTTCAAATCATTTAAGTTTAGAGCATCGGAATTATCTTACACAAGTTATTGGTGAAAAAATAGATTTAATACCACAGCAATGGATTTTTTTTAATCGCATTACTTTTGTAGATAAATTATGTACGGAAAGATTGACGGTGGATTTCAATGTTGAGTTTTCAAAAAAGCAAAAGTCTGGAAATTTTCACAACCTAGTCATTGCGGAAATTAAAACAGAACGTTCGAATGTATCTTCAGTGTTTAAGTCTATAGCTAAAGAAAAACATATCATACCTACTCGTTTTAGCAAGTATTGTATGACGACTATTGATCTTGATTCAGACGTTAAGTATAATAGGTTTAAAGAAAAATTATTATTATTGAATAAATTAAAGCAATTATAATGGAGTTATTATTATTAAATATCATACAAAGTTCAGAGTTTTTAGGAGCTCCTCTTTTCGACTCAGAAGATTTTTGGAGACTTATATTAAAAACAATATTTAATTTAAGTATTATTTTATTATTGGTGAGGGGTATTTATTATCCTATTACAAAAAATAAAGATTATCTTTTCACTTATCTTCTGATAAGTTTGACAGTATTTGTTTTGTGCGTATTGCTGGATGATGTAAAACTTCAATTAGGTTTTGCTCTTGGTCTTTTTGCTATTTTTGGTATTATTAGATATCGTACAGATCCTATTCCTATTAAGGAAATGACTTATTTGTTTTTAGTTATTGGGGTTTCTGTTGTTAATGCTCTTGCAAATAAAAAGATTAGTCATGCAGAATTATTGTTTGCAAATTTAGTTATTGTTTTTGTGACTTATGGAATGGAGAGGTTGTGGCTTTTAAAGCACGAGTCGAGAAAAAATATAACTTATGAAAAAATTGAACTTATTGTTCCTGAAAAACATGATGAATTGTTAATTGATTTGAAGAATAGAACTGGAATAGATATTATTCGTTTTGAAATTAAGAGAATAGATTTTTTAAGAGACACTGCAAATATTTGTATTTATTATTATGATAAAGATATTAGTTAGGGTTATATTTTTTTATCTATTTATTTCTTGTGTTTATGCTCAGGATAAAGATTTGCAAAGTTGGCACAACTTAGAATTTGGCTATAATCCTGTTTCTGATTTATCATTAACAGTTAATAATGGAATACGATTTGTAGATGATGTCTCAGATGTTTCGAGGTGTTTCTTTGATATTAATATTAAAAGAAAACATAGCAATCTCTTGAGTTATTCTGTAGGGTATCGATATTTATTTGACTTTAATACAAGTGATAATGTTGATAATATACGTAGAAAAAAACGTTGGTATTTAGATACTTATTTGAAGCCATTGTTTTTTAAAAAGATTAAATTTTTATCACGAACTAGGTTTCAGTCTCAAACTAGTGAGGCTGATAATTATGTTTTGAAACGAAATAAATTTAGACAAAAATGCAAGTTTTTATATGACGTTAAAAAGTTTAATTTAGATGTTTTTCTATCTTTTGAGGCATTCTATTATTTAACTCCTAATTCCATAAAAGGAGATGTTGAAAAATTAAGATATCAAATTGGATGTCGGAAAAGAGTTTCTAAAAGAACCAACTTAAGTTTAAGTTATATGATACAAAAAGATTTGCTTAATTCAGATTTATTTTTTGTCGTACGATCAAAATTATCCCATGATTTTTAAAATTTTTTGATAATTATATGATTTCTAGTTCCCCCTGTCTCTTTTCTTTCCTTTAGAAATTGTACATTTAATTTTTTACTAGTATATTTTATTATTATGAGATTATTTTTTTTACTTACCTTTTTTGTGTTTTTTGTTTCTTTTTCTCAAAACTTACCCGAGCAATATTATTTTTCTGATAATAATCAGCGATTGATAAGAGGAGGGCAAGAACTGGCGGGTTTTTATTCCGAGTTAGAAATTGATACCATCTTTTTATATTTTGATCAAAGTGATTATTGGACTCAAATGCTTGATAATTATTGTGATAAGATTAATATTTCTGCAACTATGTTGTATAATGGATTAGTTTTTAATGAAGTTGGTGTTAGGTTTAAGGGACAGACTTCATTTTTTAACACAAATGGTTCTTCAGGTGGAGGAGGTCCTGGTGGAGGAGGTCCTGGTGGAGGAGGTCCAGGCCAATCTGTAGATACCGATAAAAAATCTTTTAATATTGAATTAGATTGGGTGAACAATCAAGATATTGATGGTTATGAAACATTAAATCTTAATAATTGCTATCAAGACCCAAGCTTTTTAAGAGAATTTATTTTTGAAAAGTTATCTAGAAATCACATACCTGCTGTTAAGGTTAACTTTGTCCAATTAATGATTAATGATCAAAATTGGGGTATTTATGCAAATGTTCAGCAGTTAGATAAACAGCATGCTAAAGAATGGTTTTTTGATGATGAATGTACTAGGTGGAGAGCCGAGGACCCTAATAGTCAGGCTCCTGGCTGTGGTGCTCCTAGTGGTGGTCCTGGTGGTGGTGGTCCTGGATCAGGTCCAGATTTTGGGGCAGGAACATCATCTATGAATTATCTAGGATTAGATACTTTAAACTACATGAATTATTATACTTTGAAAAAATCATATACAGAAGATCCTTGGTCTAATTTAGTGAATGCATGTCAAGTAGTTGATGAGGTTTCTCAAGTAGATGATTCGGAAGCTTATGCTTTTTTAAACGAATATCTAGATTTAGATGCTACTTTATGGCACCTGGCTAATGAAATCATCTTCTCAGATGATGATAGTTATATTAATAAAGGTGGAATGGATTATTATATCTACTATGATAAGTATAATCAAAGAATTTTGCCAATAGAATATGATGGAAATACTGTTTTTGGAAATACTAATTGGAGTCCCTTTTATCATGAGGATGATATTGATTTTGCATTATTAAATAAGTTGTTATCAATACCATCTTTAAGACAAAGATATCTTGCTCATTTTAGAACCATTTTAATTAATAATTTCAATGCTGATTATATTAACAATATAATAGACGAATATGCTAATATGATTGATTCTTATGTGTTTAATGATCCTCAGAAAATTTACACATACACTGATTTTTTAAATGAAGTAGAGGATTTAAAAGATTATTTTTCAGATAGATCAAATTATTTATGGTTAGATGATGAGGTTTCTGAAGAGGGAGTGAGTATTTTAAATGTGGAGTATTATGTCGATAGCACTCTATTTGCTCAGCCATCATCTTCAGATGATGTGCTAATAAATGTTGAATTAAACATGGAAAATCTAACAAGTGTTAATCTATATTATGGAACAGGTTTGACTGGTCGTTTTAATATGGTGGAAATGGACTATAGTTTTTCTACTGGAAATTACACTTATATGCTTCCTGCTGCTTCTGGTGGAGAATATGTTCGTTTTTATATTGAGTCTATAGCTGAAAATGGTGTAAGGGTTTATAGTCCTGAAGGGGCAGAACATGATGTATATATATATCAAGTAAAAATGGATGAACTTGTGTATTCTGATTCAGATATTGTAATTAATGAGATTATGGCGTCAAATGATTTTACAGTTGCCGATGAGGCAGGTGAGTATGACGACTGGATAGAGATTTATAATAAAGGAGAACAGCCAATTAGTTTATTTAATTATCATTTAAGTGATGATGTGTTAAATTTAAGTAAATACACTTTTCCTGATGTTATACTTGATCCTAATCAGTATTTTATTGTTTGGGCAGATGATGATGAAGAAGAACAGGGTGATTACAATCACGCCACATTTAATTTATCGGCTTCTGGGGAGCAGCTTTTTCTTTCTGATGTAGATTTTAATATTTTAGATGAAGTTGTATTTGGCGAACAAGTAACGGATATGGGTTTTGCTCGTGTACCTAATGGTACAGGTGATTTTGTTATTCAAAATCCCACATTTAATTATAATAATGATCAAAGTTCGTTTCAAATTGAGTTCGAATCAGAAAGTAGAGAGTTAGTGAAAACTATTGATTTACTTGGTCGAGAAAACTCAAATAATACAATTAAAATCAATATATATAATAATGGGTTTGTAGAAAAAATATATTTATTAAAATAGTTTATGCAAACTAATTATATTTGTTAAAATAAAACACAATAATAATCATGAGTGACAAGTTAAAACATACCGATGATCAGGGTTGGGTAGAGTATATTTTTGAGAAATTGTTATGGCAGACAAGGTATGTTGTTATTGCGGCTGTTATTTGTTCTATTATTTCTGCTATAGTATTGTTTTTTATAGGTAGTGCTGAAATTTACACAGCTGCACAGCAATATTTCGCTGGTTTTTCTGATAATATACAAAAACAAGAACACTCATCATTATTGATGCATATTATTGCTGCTGTTGATTTATATTTAATAGGTGTTGTTTTGATGATTTTTGGTTTTGGAATTTATGAGTTATTTATTTCTAAAATTGATATTGCTAGGGATAATACAAGTATTACAATTTTAGAAATAGAAGATTTAGATCAGTTGAAAAATAAAATTATTAAAGTTGTTATTATGGTTTTAATAGTATCATTTTTTGAAAGAGTACTAAAAGTTTCGGATGACTATAAAACACCTTTACAAATGATGTACTTTGCTGTCTCTATATTTGCATTATCTCTTGGTGTTTTCTTAATTAAGAAACATGACAATAATAATGGAAAGAGCTCTGGCGTTAGTAAAAAATAAATAAATTTTCTAATTATATTTTAAACAGGATTTTTATGCAAAACAACGACTATAAGCAGGTTTTTTTAATCTTTTCTTTTTTTCTTTTCTTTTTTTGTTCCTTTTCTCAGTCAATTGTAAATACAGAAAAACTTTTCAATTCTAATGAGAGTGGACTTGTTGTTGTTTCGGAATTGGCAGGTAATTTAATCTCTGGAAATAATGAATTATTGAAACTGGATTATTCATTGAACTTTTCTTATCAATATGAAAAAAATATGTTAATGTTGTTAACGTCGGGTGAGCATATTAGAAAAAATAAAGACGATGATGTTACTAATGAAATTACTGGTCAGTTCAGGTATATTTACAGTGTCCGTGAAAAAGTTAAATTTTTCACTTTTTTTCAAGCTCAAACAGCTGGGGCTTTATTATTAAATGAAAGGTTTTTGATAGGTAGTGGGGTAAAATTTCATCTTTTGGGAGAAGAAACAATAAAGTCAAAAAAGAATTTTTTTAAATTGAATTTTAGTTGTGGATTGATGCAAGAGAGAGAGGTTTTAGATAACACTACACTTTCTGAGTTGGAAATTTATAAAACAAATTATACTCGTAGTAGCTTCTCTTCAGTGAGCGTATTAGATTTATCAGATGCTATTCGGTTAATTAATACTACATATTTCCAGCAATATATAAAAGACTTGAGTGATTATAGAATTTTTCATGAAATGAATCTTGTGTTTTCTTTCAATGACAGGCTGTCTTTAACTTTAGATTTCGAATATAGATTTGATTCAGATCCTCCTTCTGTTTTGGAAAACAGTGATTATAGTACGACCATAGGTTTTGTGTTTGAGCTTTAAACTAGATATTCACTCTATCCAAAATTGGCTATGTGTAATATTTAAATCAACTTTACCTTCTATACCATTAATTGTTCCTGTTCCACTATATTGCCAAATTAATGGGCATCGATTATCTAGTAATATAGGTTCTTTATTTGGCTGATTATTTTCAGGTGATTTTTCTATTCCACTTTGTCTTGCAATCCAGAAATCATATTCTTTAAATTGATTCCTAAAGTACATATTGTAAAATTTTTGTTGAGTATAAATAATTGGTTTTGTGTAGTTTTCTTCAATCAGTTTTAAAAATATCGAAAGTTCTTTTAATAACTTTTTATTTCCAAATTTACTTTTTTGTTCAATGTCTATTACAGGTGGTAAGTCTCCTGTTTTTATATTATATGTAGCAAAGTTTTCAAATTGTGCTTGAGCATCTTCATTTGGTCTGTAATAATGATAAATTCCAATAGCTATTTTTTGTTTTTTGGCGTTTTCGTAATTATATTGAAATGCCGTGTCTTGTCCATTGGACCCCATTGTGGAGCGTAGATAAGCAAATTCAATTTTTGGATTTTTATTTTGTGAGACTTCATACCAATTTATTTTAGATTTTTCATTTTGGTAATGAGAGACATCGATTCCATATGTTTTTTTTTTCTTTTCTTTAAATGAGGGGCACAATGCATTACAAGCAGAAAAAATAATGAGTGTGCTACATGTTAAGATGTATAGATATATTTTTAGCATCGGATTTAAAGATAATTAATAATTTGTGCTAAAATTGATTGATTGAAAATGAAATATATAAACATCCCAAATAGAGTTATAAAAAAGAAAATATGAAATTTTTGAAATTTATTAAAAAATGTAATGGATACTAGGAATAGTATCGTAATTAGAATCATTAATTGCATGAAATGTTTTATTTCTTGTAACAGATCAGCGTTGCTTGTTAAAGTTATTTGGCTATTGCATATTGTATATAAGCCTAGGGGTACGGAAAATGCAATGCAAAGATCGAAAATATTTGACCCAAGTGGATTGGCTAGTGCATCTTCCATTTTACCTTTTTTTGCATCAATGATTGATATAAACAAGTCTGGAATACTTGATGCAGCAGCAGCTAGTAGTAAGGCTAACATACCTATTGTGCCCCATTCAAAAACACCTAGTCCGGTTAATTTGTTTAGTCCAAATAATTGAGTCCACCAAGTGGTCCATTTTTCCATGCTTAGTAATTCACAAGCTTCTACACACATCCAAGAAGCTGTACCCGCAATTAAACATCCAATGATTAAGTTTTTCCAGCCTTTTAGAATTTTTACACGAGTTATTTTTGGGTTTTTTTCTTTCCATTTTTCACTGTTAAATAAAAAAACAACATATATAATATAGACGATTAGTAGTGTAATTGCTTCAAATGAAGTTACTTTTCCATCAGTAATAAAAATGAATAATAGTATTTGAGTTGTGATTAATATAATTCCGTCTCTTAAAATCATTTTTTTTTGAATTTTAAGATTTTGTTTTTTATTTATTAAAATAGCAATTACTACTGCTGGTATAATTAAAATATTAAATACTGCGGACCCAACAACAGTTCCTAGTGCTGCTGACATTCCATTTGAAGATTCATGTAGTATGAAGAAAAATAAAAAAGATGTGAAAAATTCAGGTAGAGAAGAACCAATTGCATTAATTGTAGCGCCTGTTACACCTTGGGGCAGTCTATATCCTACTATGACAGAGCCATTAGAAAATATTTTGCATCCTACCCACATGCAATAGGATGATATAATAATAATAAGTATTGGAAATAAGACTCCTAACAATACTTCCATATTTTTTTAT
>NZWM01000017.1 GCA_002698365.1 Flavobacteriales bacterium
TTGGATTATTTTGGTTAACAAGCCGCATGAATCCTGCACAAGAACATTTTTTATCTGAAATGTTCAAGCAAAAAATATATACTGAAATTGACAAAGTGCAAAAGACTGAACATGGTAAAAAAAATTGGCTCTTATTTTTGCCTCCAAATGAACACCATGAAATTGGGCTATTATTTGCTAGATTCCTACTTATTAAGAATGGATTAAATGTAGTCTATTTAGGTGCTAATGTCCCATTAAATTCCATTGAACAAATATCCAAGACAAAACAAATAGATAGTTTACTATTTTTCACAATTTCTAATTTCTCAAAAAACAGCCTACAAAAGACTGTCTCTTGTTTAAATAAATATTTTAAAAAAAGTAATAAATATTTAGTTACAAAATCTATCAATGAAAATCAATTAACAGAAAAATCTAAAATTAATTTAATTAAAAATTTAGAACAATTTCAAGCATTAATTTCAAATTTAGACTAATTATTGTAGACGTATATAATTAAAAACAAAAAAACCTGATTACACATTAATTAAAGATTATTTTAACTCTATCTACTTTGGCATGATTCTTGGTTTTACATATTGTATTAAACAACATGTTAAAATATGAACAATACATTTTATCAAGACGAAGTTATAAGATTTAATAATTTAATTTATGGAGATCAACTTCATTTAAAAATACTTATCAGAACTAAAAGATATTTGGACAACAACTTTAGTGATAAAATTGAATTAAATAATTTAGCATTATCACAAGGATTTTCTAAATATCATTTATTAAGATTATTTAAATTATATTTTGGTTTAACACCTAGACAATATCAAATACACAAAAGAATAGAGCAGTCAAAACAAAACTTAAAAAATGGCATGAAAGTATCGCATTCATGTTATGCTGTAGGATTTACAAGTGTCACCACTTTTTCATCACTTTTTAAACGAAAAACAGGATTAACACCTAGAGATTTTCAAAAAAGCAATATTGAATAGCATTTTCATGATTTAAATTGTGATTATTGTCTATCAACAACTATTTGTATGGAATTACATAGTATTACGGTTTCAGTTGAAAACATAGATTTAGCCATAGATTTTTACACTAAAAAATTATATTTTAAAAAGAAAAAAGACATATCTAAAATCCATAAAAAAACTAAAACACAACATAGAAAAGTATCTTTAGTTTCCACAAAATCTCCAAGCATAAAAATTATATTTTCCACATTAGCTAATTCATTCAAACCTTTAACAATATATAGAAAAAAACTATTTAATTCAGGAGTACCGTATTTAAAGTTTTCAGTACATAATTTAGAGGAAGAATATAAAAGATTAAGTGAAATGGGGGTTAAGTTCTCTTTAAATCCTCAATTAATTGGATTGTCAAAAATAGCAGTATTTTCAGATGAATGTGGGAATCATATTCAAATCAATGAAGATGTTTAAACCATCTTTAAAACATTCAAAATTTCAACCATCGCCAACGTATCTCTTTTACAATATTCAAGTAAGTTTTTTCTAATAACATTTAAACTATCTTGATTTGAAATAATGTGCATATTAGCAAAAGTAACACTTGCTAAACCCCCATTATTAATCTCTAAATCATCATAAGACATAGATGACAAAGCAGGCAAAACACTTTTAATAGAATAACTGCCCTTCATGGAAGGTAAATAATACCATTTTTCCTTAAATGGTATCATTAAATCTTTCATGCGATTAATAATTGCTTGTAATGGAATTTTATATTGGGGAAAAACAGCTATAAGCTCTCGTAACCTTGATCTTTCAAAACCAATATTATACACAAGTATATCACCGTCTTCTTGCATGTCATCAATAAGATGTTGTATGAATTTTTCTCTACAATCAGTGACAGCATCTTTTGCCAAAAATTCAACATGCATCATTTTTTGATTACGCTCATAATGTGCAGAATACTGAAAAGGAATCTGTTGATAAGGCTTCACATTACTAAAAGGTGGTATAGCAGATTGATAAGTTTCAAAATCTAAATAAAAAATATTATCTGACAAACTATTAACAAATTCTCTAATTTTAAATTTATGTATTATCTCTTTTTTATTTACGTACGCATCCACCTCTATCTTTTGATTATCTGAAAGACCAACGTTTATGGGTATTTGATTAATATCAACAACTCCCCTATTATATAAATTCCATTTTATTTTTTTATTTAATCTAGATAAATCAAAAATAGAATAACTTGGAAGCCCCTGCCAACAGTATCCCTTAAAATTACAATCATAAGGGGAAGCACAATGAGGTCCAATATCAATATTAGGAATAGAATCCTGAGACAGTACACCATGCAAAATAGTTAACTTATCTTTTATATAATTTTGCTTATCTATTGCATGTTGAGTAACTAGAACTAATTGAAATAGTTTTTTCGGATCAATTGCACCAGACCTAACATAACTGTTATCTATATGTATAATAGATATATTAACTAAATCTAAACCAGAGTTTTTAATTACATGATATTGTAATGATGCATCTATAATATATGTATCTGTAATTTTAGTAGAACTTTTAACCTCATAAGCATGCCACCCCTCTTTTTCTTTAACCAATACATCCACAAAACACATGACATTATCATAAAAAAAACCTGCTTCATAAATAACTTCAACACCTTTATTAATCAATTCTAGAGTATACTTAAATGATTGAAAATATTGACTATAATCTTTAGGACTTGCATCAACTCCTTGAGGAAATAATTCCTGAGCCAATAACCCAACACTCGTGCCACTTTCAAAAACTGCTTGTTGTTGTGGACTAATATCATCTGCTAGTTCTCTATTATATTTATGTAAATAAAGTGCTTTTTCACACTGAACACCTTTAATAAAGGTCGATTTCGAAAGATATGTCTTAGCCATTGATATATAAAAATTGACAATTTAGTATTTTTTAAAAATAAGGCTGCTCTAAATCCAATCTAATTTGGTCACCGTCATTGCAGTTTGCATATCACCAGTATGCAAGGTTGTTTTTGGTTCAAAAAGAAGATTAAATACAAGCTCGCCATTAGTGTGTGGCCTATGTTCCACGCCCTTTGGAACAATTAAAATCTCCCCTTCCCTTACCTCAACTATTCTTCCATCCCTGAATTCAACCAATAATGTTCCTTGAAAAACCATAAATAATTCATCTTCATGTGCATGACTGTGCCACACAAAGTCATCTTTTAGTTTACAAAGCTTAACATATTGATTATTTAGCTCACCTATAATTTTAGGTGTCCATTCATCATTAAACAATGAGAACTTTTCTTTTATATTAATTACTTCTATTTTTTTCATAAATTAAAATTTTACATTATGAATTCTCCTTGAGAGAAAAGCTTAGCTTCACCACCAATAATAACTCTATCCAACATATCTACACACCGTAACCTACCAACTCTATGTGAGATCTGCAATGCTTCTAATTTTTTTTTATTAAGTCTAGATGACCAAAATGGAATTAAAGTGCAGTGAGCAGAACCCGTAACGAAATCTTCCAAAATAGTGGCTTGTGGGGTAAAATATCGTGAAACAAAATCAATACCAATTAAATTAGCTTTAGATGTCACAATAACTCCACCATGACCAAGGTTGACCTGATCAAAAAAATGTCTATTAATCTTAATATCTTCAATCTCTTTTTGAGTATCATAAACTAACATATAATCTCGAGATTTAAACACCTGTTTAGGTTGAATATTTAAAGATTGTTCTATTTTCTTAGGTAATAATGCTATCTCACCTGGTCTAGAGGGGAAATCTAAATAATAAACATCATCCACACAATTCACTTTTAAAATACCACTCATGGTATTAAATTTTATTTCATTTAGAGGGTATTTTAATTTTTTTTTTAAAACATGAGCAGTAGCTAAAGTGGCATGTCCACATAAATCTATTTCATGATCCGGAGTAAACCACCTTAGATAAATATCACGTCCTTTATCAATAAAAAATGCGGTTTCAGAAACTGCATTTTCTTGTGCTATTTGTAAAAGAATAGCATCAGACATCCATTTTTTTAAAGGAATGACACAAGCAGGATTACCACCAAAAACTTGATTAGAAAACGCATCAACTTGATAAATATTATACTTCATAAAATATTATATTAATCTTGAATCATAAGCCCAATGCAATAATGCTTGTCTTTGTTTTTTTCTACAACTCAAATCACCTGGATTGCAATTCTTTTTCACTGCTCCAACATGTCTTTTAATTGCTTTCCATCTCTTAATTTGCCGTAAATCCTCCGCCTCTATTCTTCTTCCCATATAATATCGACAATACCATTGAAACCAACCTCTTGGATCTTCTTCATAAATCCAACCTTTCTCTACCCAAGTGGCTAATGGCAAAGATGCATCAACTTTATAAAAATTAAGATTTACGTCTTTTTTAAACACGGATATTTTTGCATTTAAAAACCAGTCTTTTGGAAATTCATTTACACAATCAGTCATATACTTGCCTCCAAAAACCCCAAGTTCTAACATCTCTTTGGGAGTTAATGCTGGGTTAAATTCATTGTGGAAATTTTGACCAATACCCTCTGTCAAAAAGTACATATAGTCTTTTTGCATATTATCGTTAACAATAACTCTTTTCATTAATCAAAACTATGAATTAAATAATAAAATTTAAAATGTATTTTATTGATTAAAAAAAACTTAAAAAAAACTATCTTTACCACTCAACATAATTTTTAAAAAAACATGAAAAAAATATTTTTTATCACTGGACTATTATTGTTATTATATTGTCAAAACTCAACAAAACAAGAAAACATAAATACTAACATCAATCCATTTTTCCAAGAATGGGAAACCGCTTATGAGATTCCACCATTTCTTCAAATTAAAGATGAACACTATATGCCAGCATTTGAAAAAGGGATGGAAGACAATCTAAAGGAAATTAATAAAATTGTTGAAAATTCTGAAGAAGCTACATTTGCTAACACAATTGAAGAATTAGAAAGATCGGGTAATCTACTTACAAAGGTCCAGCGAACTTTTTTTAATTTAGCTGGTTCTAACACTAATCCACAACTACAAGAACTACAACGTGAATTAAGTCCAATATTATCTGCTCACTATGATCAAATCCTCTTAAATAAAGGATTATTTCTTCGTATAGAAAAGTTATGGCAAAATAGGAATAGCCTACAACTAACAAATGAACAATCTAAACTCTTAGAAGACACTCGTAAACAATTTGTGCGTAGTGGTGCTCTTTTAAATGATAAACAAAAAGCACAGATTACTGAAATTAACTCTAAAATATCTGAACTCACAACTACATTTGGACAAAATCTTTTAGCTGAAACTAATGACTTTGAACTTATTTTAACTCAAAGTGATTTGAGCGGATTATCTGACAATGTGATTGCCGCTGCAGCTGAAGCTGCAACTCAAAAAATGAATAAAGCTGAAACAAATGAAGAAAAAGAAAAATATAAAGATAAATATGTGTTTACACCACATCGCACTAGTATGTATCCTTTTTTAACAGAATCAACTCGTCGTGATTTAAGAGAAGAACTATATAATTCGTACATCATGCGTGGAGACAATAATAATAATAACGACAATAAAAAAATAACTATTGAAATTGCACAACTTCGTGCTAAGAGAGCTAATTTAATGGGATATGATACCCACGCTCACTTTGTTTTAGAAGAAAGAATGCTTAAAAATCCGGAAGAAGTATATGATTTATTAATTCAATTATGGAAACCTGCATTAAATAGAGCAAAAACAGAAGTTGCTGACATGCAGGCGGTTGTTAGATCAGAAGGACATGATTTTAAGATAGCAGCATGGGATTGGTGGCAATATTCAGAAAAAGTTCGTAAAGAAAAATATGCTTTAGATGAATCTGTCATAAAACCATACCTGTCACTGGACAATGCACTACAAGGAGTTTTTAACACTACTAATAGGTTGTGGGGTATAACTTTTACTGAAATTTTTGATATTGATTTATATCATCCAGATGCACGTATTTGGGAAGTTAAAGATAAAGATGGTAGTCATCTTGGAATCTTCATAGGTGATTATTTCACACGTTCTAACAAACGTGGTGGAGCATGGATGAGCAGTTTCAAAGGGCAATCAAATCTAGATGGAAGAGAGCGTCCTATTGTAGTAAACGTATGTAATTTTCCGGCACCAGTTGGTGACACCCCTTCACTATTAAGTTTTGACAATCTCATCACCTTATTCCATGAATTTGGTCATGCAATGCATGGTATTTTAACAAATGTAACATATGGTAGCATGGCAGGGACTTCTGGCCCAAGAGATTTTACAGAATTTCCAGCACAAATACTAGAACACTGGGCCAGTGAACCAGAAATCTTAAAATCATTTGCAACTCACTATCAAACTGGGGAGACGATACCTGATGAATTAATTGACAAACTACTGAAAGCATCTAAGTTTAATCAAGGATTTATTAACACTGAGTACCTGGCTGCATCTTTACTTGATATGGACTGGCATACTATTTCTTCTGAAGACAACATAAAAGATGCCAATGATTTTGAGAAAAAATCTCTTCAAAAATATGGTTTAATTAAAGAAATAGCACCAAGATATCGAAGTACTTACTTTGCTCATATTTTTTCTGGCGGATATTCTTCTGGATATTATAGCTATGTCCATTCTGCGGTTCTTGACTCTGATGGCTTCGAAGCATTTAAAGAATCTGGAGATGTATTTAACGAAAATCTTGCTACAAAGCTAAGAAAACATGTTTATGAAAAGGGATCAACAGAAGAGGCAATGGATTTATATGTTAAATTTCGTGGTCGAAAACCGATAATTGAACCTCTTTTGAAAGTTAGAGGGCTAAACAAAATAGAAGAATAAGATAATGGATAATTTGAGGAAAAAAGTGTGTTTTATTAAAACATATCTCTAATAATTATGAGACTTGTTAAAATAATCCTCTTTACTATATTATTATTTTTTACTTTAACTGTTTATCCTCATAATCCTGAAGACTTTGTCATCTCTGAAATTGAACAAGGTGAACTTACATTTGAAAATGAGAAAATAGCAGAAGAATATACTGAAGCAGTCAAAAGATTACGAATTCGTCGATTAAATGCAATGTCATTTGGAAAAAAATTTTTGATTTTCACCAAATCTGGATTTGAACATATTATACCTAAAGGATTTGATCACATTCTCTTTATTCTAGGCCTATTTTTCTCGTGCTTAAAATTTCGTTCATTACTAATACAAGTAACAGCATTTACTATTGCACATAGCATTACATTAATACTTGCATCAATAGGTCTCATAGAAATCCCATCATCAATAGTGGAACCCCTTATAGCCTTATCTATAGTATGGATTGCTCTAGAAAACTTCTTGCTAAAAGAACCGAGTAAATGGAGATTTTTAGTTGTATTTACTTTTGGCTTACTTCATGGACTTGGTTTTGCATCAGTATTAAGTTATTATGGACTACCTAAGGATAATTTTATCTCATTACTACTAGCATTCAATGTAGGAGTAGAAATCGGTCAATTATCTATTTTAATTGTAGCATTTGTATTAGTGGATTTAATTTTCAAGAAAATTTTTAATATTAAAAACATAGGAACACCTGCATCAATTATACTTGGAAGTATCGGTCTATTTTGGTTTATAGAAAGAGTTTTTGTTTAGAACTCATGTAATAAAAAAGCAAGTAAACCTCATTAGATTGCATGTTTAGAATGATTGTTCTATATTTGAAGGCATGGACTTACTTCTAATACTGAATTTAATAATTGCTCTAGGCATTTTTAATGTATGGATTATTAGATTTAATCAAAAAACAGAATTTAGAGGTGGAACTGCAAAATCTCTGAAAGAAGAATTTGTAGCTTATGGACTACCTCTATGGTTTATGTATATCATTGGTTTTATCAAAATATCATTATCAACACTTTTAATTATTGGAATATGGGTTCCAAAAGTTAATTTATACAGTGCTTTAGCAATGACAATCTTAATGATAGGTGCAATTATAATGCATTTAAAAATACAAGATCCAATAAAAAAATCTGTACCAGCATGTTGTGTATTGATATTATTGATTGGGGTAATTTTAAATTCTATTTAATTCAACTCAAAAAAATGAAAAAAATATTATTAATTGGATCTAATAGCGACATTGCAACATCGCTTTTAAAAGAAGACAAATTTGAATTTATAACTCTGAGTTCTAAAACTTCTAATTTTAATATTTTGGACAAATTAACTTTTCCAACATTAAATTCAATAGACGGATTAGTATACTTTCCTGGAAGTATAAATTTAAAACCATTTAACAACTTAAATGAAAAAGATTTTCAAAAAGACTATGAAATTAATGTACTTGGATTAATTAATTGTTTGCAATTCTATCACAAATCATTTAACCAAAACTCATCTATTGTCACAATTAGTTCAATCGCTGCAAACTTCGGCATGCCATTTCACGCTTCAATTTCAATTTGCAAATCAGGTGTAGAAGCACTTACTAAAAGTTTAGCAGCTGAATGGGCACCAAAAATTAGACTCAACTGCATTGCACCCTCTTTAGTATCCACTAAATTATCTGAAAGATTAATAAACTCAGAAATAAAAAAAGAAAACATTTCAAAAAAACACCCATTAAAACGAATTGGAAACACAAATGATATTTCTAATACAATTTCATTTCTACTGTCGGAGAAATCAAAATGGATAACAGGACAAATAATAAGAGTTGATGGAGGTTTATCAAATATTAGATAAAACCACTTAATGTAATGATGACAAAAAAGGTAAAATAGATAACTCTTTCGCTTTAGCCTCGACCATAATATCCACATCACATCCATAAACTTCAGGTAAATTATTAATATAGTCAGAGTGAGCCTGATCTTTAATATGAGGATTTGACTCATGTAAAGATTTTGACTCAGAATAATGCACTATAGGCTTTATATCCTTGGGCCAAGTTGAAATTGCTAATTTCAATGCATGTTTCTCAGAAAGACCACCGTCACAAAACTTATGATGATGATAATCAAATACAATAGGTATTCCTATTTTTTCATGAATATACATTAAGTCTTTTACTGAGTACATGCTTGCTTTATCGTCATTTTCAATTGTTAGTCTTGTTTTTACAGATTCGGGTAATTTTTTGAAGTTATAACAA
>NZWM01000018.1 GCA_002698365.1 Flavobacteriales bacterium
AAATAAATTCCTTTTAATTTTATATATCCCGAGTTATTTCGATTTACTTTAAAGTTATAACTAATACTAGATCCTATTTGTGTTTGAGGAGAATCTCCAACATATACACCCTCTGCATCAAAATAATCACTTTGTACTAATTGTTGATTTAAATAGAAATTTACTGTGTCACCAGAATTCCACCTCCAATTACCAATTGAACTAAGAAATTCATATTTAAAGCTATTAGATATTTTCCAAGCAAAATCTATTTCTAAACCTTGATGTAATGCATCAATGCCGTTGATATTGTAATCTACACTTTCTCCGCCGTCTAGTGTAGCTCTTCCACTTTGTGGTTTGTTTTCCCATATTGTATTGTATGCATTAAAGTTCAATGAAAAGTTTTTTGATTTATAACCATAACCTAATTCGATTGCTTTTACAATTTCATTTTCAATATTATAATATACTTCATTATCATAATTAAACACATTACTGAATTTAGGTGCTTTAGATAAAAGACCAGTATTCATAAAAATATTATTGTGCTCATCGATATTCCAATTTGCTCCTGCTTTAATCGTATATCCAAGAAATTTCTCCCAATTTGTTTCTGTAAATCTTGCTTCAGGAGAGTCAATAGTGTATTCTACTTCATTATAAATAATTGTGTCATTAATACCGATGGCTTGACTCATAATGGTGTCCTCTAGAACTAGGTCCTGCTTTTTGAAGTAATCAATTCTTTTGTAGGCAGTTTGAGATGCTGTAATATTTAAAAACGCAGATAGATTACCATGGTTATATTCTAGTTGCCCAAATCCACCTAGCCAGCGCACTAATCCATCATTATGATAATATATTTTATCTCCTTCTCTTAGTATTAAATTACTAGAGTTTTCTCCAATAGAGTTATTAGCACTAGACCCAGCAGATCCAGCATAATAGTCACCGCCAAGTAAATCATAGATTTCTCTGTAGTGTTCTCCTGTATATGTTCGTACGTCTATCCCAGATGCTAGATTTAGTTTTTTATTAATTTGATGATTAAAAGTAGATAGTAAACCTGTCCAGTAGTGATTGTTAATAGATGAGTATAGTATGTATGTAGATTTTTTTTCAGAGTCACTGTACGCTAAGTCTATTGCTGGTCCTCCAGGATTTATAAAAGAATTCCATATGTTTCCACTATTTGAATCATACATGTATTGAAAATTAATTTGATTGTCATCTGTCCAACCATCAGCTCCGATTGGTAGAGTATTTAGACCAGTTCCTCCTCCTCTTCCCATTGAATAATATAATACATTTGTTAAAGAACTATTTTCATTTATTTGCCAGAGGTGTTGGAAATTAAAATTTGGTTTGTGATAATAGTTTTTATATCTATTAACTCTTTGGTTTTCCCCAAAAATAGTGTCAACTGGTATCCCATTATTATATATAACCTCATAGTCATTATATTCGCCCCAATTAGGATTATAGGTTAATCCATAACCACCTTCCAATGAGGCGGTGTCTACACCTAATTCTGCTGCAAAGTTTTTGTCATATACAGCTATTCCTGTTTGATATTTTCGTTGCCCGTGTTCTTGTGGTGCACCAAATACAGAGAAAGAAAAAAGATGATTTTGAATCTGTTTTTGCCATTTTAGATAATAGAACAAGCCTGTTGATGGGGTTTGATCAATTAAACCATCAGATCGTTTAAAAGATCCTGCAAAATTAAATTTACCAAGTTTAAAGTTTTTTGTTGTATATGCAAAAGAGGTTCTTAAATAATTACCACTTCCATATTCTTGTTTTATCATACCCCCTTCTTTTGCATTAACACCCTTTGTAATAATATTAATAGTTCCACCGACAGATGGCAGGGCTAATTTAGAAGCTCCTAGTCCTCTTTGAACTTGAATAGTTCTTGTTAAAGCATCTAATCCAAACCAGTTAGACCAATAAACCCATCCATTTTCCATATCATTCATAGGAACTCCATCAATCATAACAGCTACATTTCTTTGATTAAATCCCCGAATATTAATTCTCACATCTCCATCACCACCCCCTTGTTGTGTGGCATAAACTCCAGGTGTTGAGTTTAATAGCATTGGGATTTCTTGTCCCGCAAGTTCTTTTTCAATTTTTTCTAATTTAACGTTACTTAATGATACGGGAGTTTTTCTAAATTCAGCTTGATCACCAATAATACTTACAACATCTAATAATACGTCAGCCTGTAATTCAACTGTAATATTTAGATTTTTCTCTTCATTAAATTTTACAATAATATTTTCGGATTCATACCCAATGTAAGATATGGTGAGTGAGTAGGTGTCGTTTGATAAATTATTAAACTCAAATTCTCCGTCAATATTTGTAACAGTCCCACCCACATTGACATTAAATACATCAAATAAGACAATATTTGCTCCGATTAATGTTTCATCAGTTTTTTTATCTATTACAACCCCTTTAATAGTATTTTGTGAAGTAAGTTGAAATGAGCACAGCAGGAATAGAAAATAAAATAATTTATTCATTTAATATTACAATAGATTTTGTTTTAATACCATTGTCATCAATTAGTGAGATAAAATATATTCCATTTTCTTGATTATTATCAACTTCAATTTGGTTTAGATTATTTATTCGATTTTGAAATATAACTTTTCCATTGATGTCATATATTTTTAGATAATTAATTGGTGAGTTATTGATTATTTTAATTACCCCATTTTTTTGAGAAACTATAAATGCGTTTTGATTTTCAAGTAATTGATTATTTGGATTACATTCACAATCATGACTGCCTAAATTTATAAATGTATTAGCTGGTAGAGAATCCCATTCTAATGCAGGGTCAAAAACAATTGGGTTAGCACTCACTCCATTTAATACATTTGCTTTTCTCATTAATGTGTGGTCTTTTGTCCAATAATTCCCATCATTATCTGTCCAAGATGCGCCAGGATCTTCCCCAACTTTTCCAATTAAATCGAGTACTATTCCAGCTCCAAGAATGTCTAGTGTAATGGCATCATTCCCATTAAAATATAAACTTGTTGGAAAAGCGGCAGCAGAATCTGCATTTGTTCCAAAGTAATAAACAGGGTTAACAAATAAATCAACTTTACTTTGCAAATCAGTGTCAGCATCATATATTGTCACTTCTTCACCACTAATACTATCAGTGTATGTATAATAGCCATCCCACATCGGAGCTTCAAATCCTTCTCCGTCTGGATTTCTTTTATCTAATCCAACTACAAAAGTTGAATATGGTTCTATTGTTCCTGTCAATTGTGTAGTACTTGGTGAGGTTCCACCATTTGAATATCTAGAAATTGAATAAGCAGATAAATCTATACTTTCATTTGTTGGGTTATAAATCTCCAAAGCTTTATTATTAGACCACCCTTCAACATATTCTGAAAAGAATAAGTCTGTACATTGTCCTTGAACTAAGTGTGAAAATAAAAAAATAGATAAAAGTGTAAAAAGTTGCTTCATGTTCTTTAAATTAATTGATAAGTAAAAAGTTAAAATACAATTGCAATATACGTGGTTAAATTTAGATATAATAATATGTAATTTAATTATTTTTGTATTTCTACTTAGATGTATATCGAAATGAAAGATGGATTAGTTGTTCTTCCTACATATAATGAAGCGGAAAATATTGTGTTAATGCTAGATGCAATATTTTCACTTTCATCAGATGTACACATATTGGTCGTCGATGATGCATCTCCGGATGGCACTGCCAAGAGCGTAATGTCTTTACAAGAAAAATATAAAAATCGATTATTCTTGTTAGAAAGAACAGAAAAAAGAGGATTGGGAACAGCATATATTGCAGGATTTAAATGGGGATTAGATAAATCATATAAGTACTTCTTTCAAATAGATTGTGATTTTTCACATGACCCAAATGATTTACTTAGGCTCTACAATAGTGTTGTCTCCAGAAATCTTGATTTATGCGTAGGTTCTAGATATATTTCTGGTATTAATGTAGTTAATTGGCCAATCAGTAGAGTTTTGCTGTCATATTTCGCCTCTTTTTATGTTCGACTTATTACAGGAATGAGAATAAAAGATCCAACAGCAGGATTTGTTGTGTATAAACGAAAGGTACTTGAATCTATTCCTCTTGATAGGGTAGAATTTGTTGGATATGCTTTTCAAATAGAAATGAAATTTAGAGCTTGGAAGAAGAAGTTTAGAATTATGGAGCTGCCCATCATTTTTAAAGATAGAGAGCGGGGTGTTTCTAAGCTAAATAGTAGTATTATAACGGAAGCAGTTTTTGGAGTATTAAAAATGAAAATAAAAAGTATATTTTTATCAAACTATAAATAATTTATGGGCTTAATAATAAAAAATGCAAATAAAATAAACGAAGGTGCCATAGAGATGGTTGATGTCTTAATAGAAAATGAAATTATCCAAAAAATATCTTCGTCCATATCCACGAATCATCATCAAGTAATTGATATAGAAGGAGCATTTCTTTTACCGGGGGTTATAGATGACCAAGTTCATTTTAGAGAACCAGGATTAACACACAAGGGCACTATTTATTCAGAATCTCGAGCTGCAGTAGCTGGGGGTATTACTTCATTTATGGAAATGCCAAATACTAAACCAGCTGTGTTAACGCAAGATTTATTGCAAGATAAGTTTCATATTGGTCGAGTAAATTCTCTAGCAAATTTTTCTTTTTTCATGGGAGTGTCGAATGACAATATTGATGAAGTATTAAAAACAGACTTTACAAAAGTACCTGGATTAAAGATTTTTATGGGATCGTCCACTGGCAATATGTTGGTAGATGATTTTCAAGTATTGAATAATATTTTTTCTAATGCCCCTGGTTTAATTGCAGTGCATTGTGAGGATGAGGAAACTATTCGTCAAAATAGTTTAAATGCCAAAAATAGATATGGCGATGCGGTACCTATTTCGGAACACCCAAAAATTAGATCGCATGAAGCTTGCTTTAAATCGAGTTCATTAGCAGTAGATCTTGCAAAAAAATACTCTAGTAGATTACATATATTACATATTTCAACAGCCAAGGAGTTAGAATTATTTACTAATGAAATAGAATTAGAAGATAAAAAGATTACTTCGGAAGTTTGTATACACCATCTTTCTTTCAGTGACGCAGATTATGCAGAAAAAGGTTCATTTATTAAATGGAACCCTGCAGTAAAAACAAAAAGTGATCAATCTGCTTTGTGGGAGGGTTTATTAAATAACAAATTAGATATTATTGCAACGGATCATGCTCCCCATACTTTTAATGAAAAACAGAATTTATATTTCTCATGTCCTTCAGGGGCTCCGATGGTTCAGCATGCTTTGCCGATGATGTTACAACACACATTAAATCAAAAATTATCTCTTGAACATGTTGTTGAAAAAATGTGTCATGCCCCCGCTAAATGTTTTAAGGTAAATAGAAGAGGGTTTATTAGAGAAGGGTATTACGCAGATTTAGTTGTCGTGAATAAAAGAAAATGGCAGGTGAATGAAAATAATATTTTATATGCTTGTAATTGGTCGCCACTAAATGGATATAAATTTGATTTTCAAATTTCACACACTTTTGTAAATGGTAATTTAGTTTATAAAGAAGGAAATATTATTAATAAAACAAATGGCAAGGAATTGGATTTTGATAATTAGCCTATTTATTATAGGTTGTGTTTCGGAGTCATCTAATCATATTAATGATTTGATTCCAAGAGATTCTTTTAAAAATATTTTAATTGATATTGAGCAACAAACACATAGGTCAAACCTAGACTTAGATTCATTGAAACATCTAAATCACGATAGTCTTTTATTAACATCTATTTTAATTAATTATAATTTTCCTGTATCTAAATATGAAAAAACACTTGTGTTTTATCTTGATAGACCAGAAGAAATGCTAAGATTGTTACATGAAGTAAAAGATTCTTTAGGTTCCTGATTGTTCTTTTTCAAATTTACTTACACATTTATCTAAAGATTCATATACATTCCTATAATTATATTTTACTGTATTATTGATTTTGGTTGAGTTTAAAATTATTTCATTTGTTGTATACTTTACTGCATCTGTACTTAATTCAATAGGCTTGCCCAACAGTTTACTCCATATTATATCTAAGAAGATAAAAAATTTCATTATCCAGCGTTTTAATTTAATATGTGGGGGCTTTTTATTTAATTTTTTTGCAATAATACTCATTAAATTTTTATAGCTCATGTGTTCAGAATTAATTATAAATCTTTCATTTGTTACATTACTGTTCATTAGTAATATCATAATTTGAACCAAATCTTCTACATCAATAACACCACAACTTCCAGGTGGATAGAATGGACTTCCTATTTTTGCTTTTTTGATAATTGTTCCAATGCCAGAACCCCAAGATCCTGGGCCAATGATTAAAGAAGGATTTACAATGACCCCCTTTAATCCTTCTGCAAATCCTCTCCAAACTTCCATTTCTGCCAAATATTTTGATATAGCATATCCCGACTTATTAGTCCAATCCCAGAAACAGTTTTCATTTATTGGTAGATTGTGATTTGAGCCTAAAGTGGCGATGGAACTCACATAACATATTTTTTGAATATCGTATTTGAGGGCTAAGTCGATAATATTTGATGTGCCTGTAGCATTTATTTCAATCATTTTATCTTTCAATTTGTTATTAAAAGAGATTAGTGCTGCAGCGTGATAAATATATGTAACATCTTTTATAATTAAATCTAATTTAACTATGTCTAACACATCACATTCTTTCCATTGAATTTGTTGAAATAAAGTTTCACTATCATCAGAATAATAACTGAATATTTTTTTTACACTTTTTATATTACTAGTTGCTCTTTTAATTGCAATTGGACAAAGGCCTTTTTTTGTTAAAGCATATAAAAGATGTGCACCAACTAATCCTGTTCCCCCTGTGACAAGTATTTTAGTCATCATATAAATTATAATATATTAAATATATGTTTTTCCATTCTTTAATAATACATTTACAATATATAAATTAGCACATATGGATTTTATTAAAGAAATGGAATGGCGTGGCATGATTCATGACTCGACGCCTGGACTTAAAGAACAATTATCTAAAAACGTTACTCCAGCATATGTGGGTTTTGATCCTACAGCAACTTCTTTACATATTGGAAATCTAGTTCCAATTATGTTATTGGTGCATTATCAAAATTGTGGACATAAACCAATTGCTTTAGTTGGTGGTGCTACTGGATTAATCGGAGATCCCTCCGGCAAAAGTTCAGAAAGAAATTTATTAACAGCAGAGGAAGTTGAGTATAATCTTTCATTAATAAAGCCACAGTTAGAATTATTTTTAGATTTTGATGCTGGCAATCGATCAGCAGAAATTGTCAATAACATGGACTGGTTTAAAGACATTAATATGGTTAGTTTTTTTCGAGATATCGGAAAACATTTGACATTAAATTATATGATGTCCAAAGACTCTGTTCAAAACAGAATGGAAACCGGTATTTCATTTACTGAGTTTTCATATCAACTTATTCAAGCCTATGATTTCTATCATTTATATAAAACAAAAAATTGCAAGGTGCAAATAGGGGGTTCTGATCAATGGGGTAATATTACGTCTGGAATTGAATTAGTTAAGAAAACTGAAGGAAAAAAAGTATATGCTCTTACTACACCATTGCTAACTAAATCAGATGGAACAAAATTTGGCAAAACAGAAGATGGGAATATTTGGTTGGATGCTAAAATGACATCTTCATATAAATTCTATCAATATTGGATGAATGTTAGTGATGTTGATGCAAAAAAATGGATTAAAATTTTCTCCATTTTTTCTGAAAATGAAATTTCAGAGATCATAGAAAATCATAATAAAGAACCGCATTTGAGAATACTACAAAAAGCATTAGCAAAGAGTATTACATGTAGAGTACATACAGAAAATGCATACTATCAATCTGTAAAGGTTTCAAATATTTTATTTGGCAAAAATACAGCTGATCAAATTCAAGAAATTACAGAAGAAGAGTTTTTAATGGTTTTTGAAGGTGTAGATCAGTATAAAGTTGATAGGTCTAAAATCATGAATGGTGTTGACCCAGTGATGTTACTTACTGATTTTTCTGGAGCTTTTAAATCTAAAGGCGAACTTCGTAGATTAATTAACTCTAATGCAATTAGTATTAATAAAATCAAAACGAAAGAACAAGATCACATCACTTTGGATAGTTTATTAAATAATAAGTATTTATTGGTACAAAAGGGGAAGAAAAATTACATTATTCTTTCTTTTGAATAAATATTAAAATGATATTAAAAATGAAAAATTTTTTTATAGGTCTTGTAATTTGCTGCGTTTCTGCTTTCCTTCTGCTAGGAGGTCTTTCAGGAACATCAATTTTAGATCAATATGAAAGAGAGGTGGGCTGGTATTATTACCAAGTCACTCATACATGGAATCAATCAAAAGGTAATTTAAAAAAAGGATATATTCATAAATCAAGGTTAGATTGTGCCTATGAAATGAATAATACAACTTATTATTTCATCAACGATGCGGATGGTTGGTCTTGGTTAAGAAATAGTCCAGGAGGTGATAAGATCGCTAAAGTTTTTAGTGAAATATTAGTTGCTGAAAATTTTAATGTGGATCGTAGATGGTTAAGTGATGGGGATACTCGCTCAAGCTCAACGGTTGATGAGCAACAAGACTGGGTGTTTGTTACTGCACCAATAGGCGGTTGGCAAACACAAAGACATACATCTACTTGGACTACAAGGTCAGGGCCTAATGATTGGCATATTGTTGAAACTGGTGATTGTGGGGAAGCATTCCCAATTGGAGTAAAGCCAGGTTTCCTTGGTCATCCTACAGCTAATTTTTCTAGTTGGAGACGAGTAGACAATTTTCCAGTTCCTGAAATGGGATATAAAATTGTTTCAGAAAAATGGGCTAATATTGATGACTTTGATATTATTACCAATAGGGAATATGAATTAGAGTATGTAACTAGTTTTTCAGATGGGATAAAAAGTTTTTTTCAAGGCGAGGATGCAATTGCTATGATTGCGGTGCTTCTATGGACTTTAGCTGGTATTGGATATTTAATCAGAGGGGCATATGAATTGCAATCTGCTCGTGCTCTCAAAAAAGAAGAAGAGTTAGAAATGAAAAGAAAGCGAGAGCTTAAATTAAAGAAGGCAAAGAAAGAAAAAGAACGCACAAAAATTGCGCAAGAAAATAATCTTCGAGGTAATATTAAATCAAGATTTGTTAAAGGTAATTTTACAATAGAAGAAGCAATTAAACAACAAATAGCTCTAGATAATCGTGTTGCTGAAGAGAAAGCACTCATAGAAAAGCGAAAAAAGGAACTTGCTAAACATAAGATTAATGATGAGAAATTAAGAAATTTATATTTAAAAGGAAGTTCTGGTCTAGATACTGTAAAAAAATCTCAACAAAAACTTAATATGCAGGCAGAGAATATTAAGCAAATGAGAAAAGTTATAAAAAGCTATAATTTGTCTACTTCACAAGAGTATCTTTTATTTAAATTGTTAGGATCTTCTTCTTTGAAGAATACTGAAGAAAAAGAATTAGTTTCTATTTGCAAGAAATTAGTGAAGTGGGGTGTAGAAATGTGTAATAAAATTAAATCAGGTTCAGCAAAGCAAGGTATGACCAAAGAACAGTTAATTTTATGTATGGGGCGAGCAGGAAAGGAAGATGAGACAGTTTATAAAAATACTACAAAAACAAAACGTTACTATTACCCATATAAAACAAGACAAAATAAATTAAGATATAAATTGAGAGTAGACTTGGAAGATGGAGTAGTTGTTGGTTGGAAAGAGGGTAAATTTTAGTAATTCATTATTGGTGTAATATGAAAAAACCTCAATATGTTGAGGTTTTTGTGGGCCCAGCAGGGCTTGAACCTGCGACCCCTTGATTATGAGTCAAGTGCTCTAACCAGCTGAGCTATGGGCCCTCAATCTAGAATGCAATATTAAGCAAAAGATTTAATACACCATAAATAATTATGTTTTATTGTGTGGGGTTGGTCTTAAGTTTTCATCTAAATTCACAAAAACTATTTTTTCAATCGTGATGATGGTTTTTTCTGTTTTTTTTACTCTTGCTTCACATCTAAATGTTATAGAGGTTATTCCCATTTTCACCATTTCTAACCCAATTTCCACAACATCTCCAGTTCTTGCAGGAGAGATGAAGTCAATTTCAGACATGAATTTTGTAGTTACTCTTTGATTATCTAATTGACACATTGCATAAATGGCAGCTTCTTCATCAATCCATCTAAGTAATTGTCCTCCAAAAAGACTTCCTCCGGGATTTAAATCTTCTGGTTTTACAAGTTTTCGAGTTCTAAATTGCATAGTATAAATTATTTAATTTCTTGACATAGTTCAATAAGTACATGATGGGCAGATTTTGGATGGATAAAACAAATTAATTTATTATCTGCTCCTTTTTTTGGAGTTTCATTAATAATTTTAAATCCAAGTTTTTTTAATCTTTTTATTTCTTTTTCAATATTTTCAACTTCAAATGCTATATGATGTATCCCTTCACCTTTTTTGTCGATAAATTTAGATATCGCATTATTTTCGTCTAGACCTTGAAGTAATTCAATTTTCGTGTTTTTAGTTTGAAAAAATGAAGTTATTACACCTTCTGAATCGACTATCTCTTTTTTATATGGCTCTAATCCGAGTATTTTAGTATAAATACTATTCGCTTTTTCTAAATTAGAAACAGCTATTCCTATATGTTCAATTTTCGTCATGTGAAGATTTTAATGTTTCAATTTCGTAAAGTTTTTTATATACACCATTTTTTTCTATTAAAAATTGATGCTTTCCTTGTTCAATGACTTCGCCTTTTTTCATCACAATAATATTGTCATAATTTTGAACAGCACTTAGTTTATGTGTGATTGTAATTAGTGTTTTAGAATCAGCCAATTTCATTAGTGTTGTTTGAATATGCGTATGTGAGTCTGCATCTAATGATGATGTTGGTTCATCAAAAATGAGAATTTCGGATCTACTAAGTAAAGCTCTTGCAATACTAATCCGTTGTTTTTCTCCACCAGATAAATCAGTTCCTTTAGGACCAATAATAGTATCGTATCCCTTGTCTAAGTTGCTAATCATATTGTGAATATTTGCATCTTTACACGCTTGCTCTATTTCTTGTTTTGATGCATTATTATTTGCCATAATTAAATTATTCATTATAGTGTCATTAAATAGCATGACATTTTGTGTGACCACTCCAAATAATGATGTTGTCGTACAGTTAGATATATTATTATCATCTATGTAAATAGATCCACTAGATGGATGATGAAATTGTAATAAAAGCTCAATTAACGTAGATTTGCCTGAACCAGACTCACCAACAATAGCTGTTTTTTGTCCTTTTTTAATTTTTAAATTAATATTTTTTAAGGTAGGTGATGCCTGGTATTTAAAATCAATCTTATTGAATGATATTTCGTTGTTAAACTGAGTAATCAACTTTTTAGATTTGTTTGGAGAGGTTTCTTTGTTGGATAATAAAACAAGTACTCTTTCCGCTGCAGCAGAACCTTTTTGTACGGAATAAAAAGCTGTAGTCAATGATTTTGCGGGTGGAAGTATTTGTGAAAAAATAACTAAAAAACCAATAAAAGAATCGGCATCTAAATTATTTGTAAGCACTATTTTTCCACCGAACCAAATAATAACCACCATTACTAATGTGCTTAGCATTTCACTCATTGGAGAAGCAAGGTCTTTTCGCCAAAGCATTTTATTGTTTATGTTTTTTAAGTCTTCATTGTTTGAATGAAAATTCTTCGAACTAAATTCATTGGCACTAAATGCTTTTATAATTTTTAAATTAGTAATTGCTTCTTCAATAATAGAAATTAACTCAGCTATTTTATTTTGACTTAATAAGGAGTTTCTTTTTAAAGCATTGCTTAATTTGGTGATAATGAAGCCAGTAATTGGCAAAAAAATTAAACTCATTAAAGTTAATTCGGGGCTAATATAAGTGAGGCTGATTAGAAATACTATAATATGAATAGGTTCTTTAATAAATAATTCTAGAACTCCCATGATAGACCATTCAATTTCAATTAAATCATTTGTTATTCTTGAAACAATATCACCTTTTTTGAATTTATTAATAAAATTTAATGAACGATTTAATAATTGATTGTACATTTTTTTTCTAATGTCACGAATTACATTATTTCTAATTGGAGTTAAGCAACATAATGCCAAGTATCTACTGGTGTTCTTAAGAATGGTACCTACAGCAACTAGGCCGCAGATGAATCCCAATGCAGAAATAATACCTTTTTCTGCGACTAATGATGCAATATAATTATAGAAAAAATCTTTTAAATTATTAATTGATAAGTCATCAATAGGGTTTGCCGAAGCTTCAATGGTTCCAAAAAGTAATCCTAGTATGGGAATTATTAAAGAAATTGAAAAGAGTGAAAATATAACTGATAAAAAATTAAATACCGTATTTAAAATAATAAGTCCACCATAAGGGTAAGAAAATTTTAAAATCTCAAAAGTATTTCTCATAATTCAAATATAACGACAAGATGTATATAAACTATATATAAAAATACCATTATATATTATAATTGTATCTTTGAACATCATGGAATCAAATAGACAAAAAAAAGTTGCACGTTTAATACAGAAAGATTTATCAGATATTTTCCTTCTAGAAAGTAAAAAATTCTATCAAAATATTATGATTACTATTACACATGTATTTGTTTCAAAGGATTTGTCAATTGCTAAAATTTATTTAAGCTTATTCCCTGACACACATAAAGATGAGGTTTTTGAAGATATTAAAAAAAGAACGTCTATGATAAAACATCAGTTGTCGATTAAATTAAAAAATCAAATGCGAAAAACTCCTGATCTTTCTTTTTTCATAGATAATTCGTTCGATCATTATAATACTATTGATAAACTTTTAAAAGATCTTTAAGTATTGGGATATTTATTTAATATATCAATGAGATATTTTTCCTCTATGAGGAAAAAAAATGTAGTTAATTTCATTGCTTTGATTTCCATGATAGGCATTTTGTTTGGAACAATGATGATGATTATAGTATTATCTGTGTTTAATGGATTTGATGGAATTATTCAAGGTTTATACAAAGATGTTGATTCAGATATTCGTGTAGAATTAAATAAAGGGCAATTTTTTAGTGTTGATGATGATTTAATTAATAGTATTAACAACATAAAAGGTGTCAATCATTGTTCAGAAGTATTAGAATATAAAATGTTAGCGAAGTATTTAGATTATCAACAGGTTGTAGATGGAAAAGGTGTTGATAATAATTATCGTCATGTTAATGATTTGGAGAAACATATAATTTTAGGTGAATATCAGGCCCTTTCTCCTAATTTTTTAATTACGGGAAGTGGTGTATTTAATGCTTTGTCTTTGAAATTATTCGATTTTGAAGATCCTGTAGAACTGGCTATTTTCACTAACGAAAAAAATAT
>NZWM01000019.1 GCA_002698365.1 Flavobacteriales bacterium
ATTACGTAAAAAATTATAATTTTCAATGATTAATAAAGATAATAGAATTACACAAACAGCATCATTGTTAAAAGCTATAGGCCATCCTATTCGTGTAGATATTATTTTATGTTTAAGTCAAAATAGAAACATGACTGTTACAGAATTATGCAACACCTTAGATGTTCCTCAACCTATTTTGTCACTACATTTAGGTGTGTTAAGAAAACTGAATGTGCTTGCAGTTAAGAAGTCGGGAAAAAGGTCAATATATTCTGTTTTAGATATTTCCGTCAAGCAAATTATTAATATTATATATCACACTAGAATTTCGAACTAATGTTTTTTATGACTGTATTTACTGATCTTTCATTATTAGTTTCAGTTAATATAAAGTATATGCCAGATTGATAGTGTATGGTGTTTATGTAATTATTCCCGGGTGGCAAGAATTTTTTATCCATTAATTGTCCATATTGATTATATATGTATATGGATCCAGGCTTTAATAACTCAATGTAAATTTCAGAATCAAAAACAGTCGGAAAAACTAAATTCACTAATTTATTTTCAGTAATGTTAGTAATAGGGATATTTATTTGTACTAGCCCAGATGTATCTGTCCCGAGCCAAAGCTGATTGTTTGGTCCTAGTTCTAAACAGTTAATTTTATTGTCAGGCAGATTAGAGTTTTCTGTTGTGTAATTATAAAATACATTGTTTTTATAGTGTATTAGGCCATCTTCGAGTGTTGTAATCCATAGATTATTGTTACTATCTACTATTACATTTTTTAAGCTATTACTTTGCAATTCAGAGTTTATAGTATTGAACCAAATCCAAGAGCCTCCTTCTGTTAAAACACCTAGTCCTGCTTGTGGGGAGCAGATAATAATATTATTATTTTGATCAAATGCTACATCTAATACGCTATTGTCTAATATATCAGAATTTGAAGAGTAATAGATGTTGAATTGCCCATCGTATGTAACTAATCCACCATTCATAGTTCCAATAGCAATCATGCCATTGTTTGGGTTTTTTTTAATACTGGTAATATTATTTGAATAAAATTCTGTTGAAGTGTTTTGAATCATCCAGCTGCCTTCTGGGCCGAACCCCTCGATACATAATCCATCTGTAGTTCCAGACCATAGTTCATTGTCATATAAAAGAGTAGAAATTATTCCATTATTTGGGGCACATGCTGAGCCATATTCATTATCCCATATAATATTTTCTCCTTGTAACCCAATTAATCCCGAGTCCCAAGTAGCTAGATCTATTCCCTGAGAGTTCCCAATGAACATACTAGGCAAAGAGGAGTTGGAATTATTAAATTCTAATGCAGTAATTATACTTGTAGATAGATTTTTATTAGATATATTAATCCAGGTGTCTTCAGTTATGTTAAATATACTAATTCCATTTTGTGTCCCAATCCATAACTCGCCATTATCACTAAATTCAAGACTGTTGATTTGATTATAACATAGGTTGGAGTTGTCACTGTTATAAGTGGTGACAACTCCTAAATTTTGAGAAAATAAACTTGTGCTTAAAGCCGATATTAGGTAAATGAAACAGATAGCATAGGGCATATTGCTATTTACTTATGGTAAAAGGCTTTTTAATAATAAAGTCTTTCTCCTTGTAGCTAATAATATATACGCCAGATGATAAATTAGTTGCATTTAGCATTATTGTTTGATTAGTCAAAGTGTTGCCACTATAAATATCTTGTACAAATTTCCCGACACTGTTAAACATTTGTATTTCTACGTCATCAATATTATTGTGAAATTTAATATTTATAATATCTGTTGCTGGGTTTGGAAATATAGAAAATAAATTATCTTCATTTTCTTCTATAGCTAAACCATCACATGCATCACCGATTCCATCATTATCAAAATCTTCTTGCATAGGGTTATATAAGTCAGGGCAATTATCAATTTCATCACATATGTCATCAACATCTAAATCATTAATACAATTATTATCACAATCTAAATAATCTTGAGTTGGATATGTACAGCTCCCATCGTCAAATGTGGCATCCTCATTATAGTTACATGCTTCTGTGTCAACACAGCCAGGGACACTTGCATTCACTGTAACATTTACTTCAACTACGTCACTAAAACATGAACTTCCACCAATTCCCCAATCATTATTAATTTTCCAGTCATAGAAATAATAATAATATGATGTTGAAAAACCAGGACCATTGCCACTATCATACATCCCTTCTGCTATTTCTAGTATACCGTCTATTGTGTATGGAAAATTGGGAAGATCATCAGTTGTTCTTTTGAACATTGGATTGTTGTCTCCAAAATTATCGTTATTCATCTGCATATTTGTGGTTAAAATATAATTATTTCCTGCTGGTATGTCCCAGTTTAAAATCACAATGTCTCCATTACTACCAGTCCCTGGATTTACAACTAAATCAAATATCACATTGCCATTAGAGTCATGCAGTTCAATTGTTCTTTCACCTTCATAGTCAGTATATACTTTTACACTATTTAAAGTGAATTCTTCAAAACAATCAAATCTTAATCCACCATTATAAACACTCCCGCTATAATCACCACCTTCATGTTCAGGTTCACCAGTAGATAGAGTTTCGGGAGCCTCTGTTAACACATTTTCATTTACAACATAAAATGTGGTGTTTTCATATAATGGATCGGAAATAAAATTATCTCCTTCTTCTAAGATTTCCCCATTTTCATTTTGCCAAATGATATTCCCAGTACCTGTTGCATTCAATATTGCACTTTCACCTGAATTTATAGATATATTATTTGTTATTGGATTCTCAACGGGTGGATTAACATTGACATTTACTGCTTGTGATGTTCCTTCTCCACAAGCCCCAAAAGTAGTTAAGCTATATTCTCCACTTTCACTAACATCAATTGTAGGAGTAGTTTCTCCATTAGACCAAAGATATGATTCTGTAGCTGCTGATGCAGTTGAATTTAGTGTAACTACTTCTCCATCACAAAGATTGACTACTTCATTATCTACAAGTATTTGAATGTCATAACCGCCCCCATCTAATTGTTGAGTTAAAGTAACAGGAATAGCTGTCCAATTATTTTCCTCATTTGACTCCAGATAGTTGTCATTTCTATCAACTTCCCCAACAATCCAGTAGACCCCATTACATAGTCCTGGCTCAATATTTATCCATTGATCATCTAGCCATTCTCCATATAAATCTAAGTATCCAGCAGAAATACCTTGTTCAATAGGACTACATCCATAATTTCCGCCTCCTAGTCCAAAGTTGGGATAGTCACTATTGTACTTTACTGTACCTCCATTTGTACCATCATTAAATTCAGGAAACACCTCTAAATAATCCTCTCCGTATCTGTTTTCATCTCTACAGTGTCCATAATATGTTGAATTTGTATTAGTACCACATGTACCATAGTCCATTAAACAAAAGCCCATTTTTGCACCATCACTTACGATTGGCCAATTTAATGGATTCGGATCATTTTCATCAATTGTTCTTAACGTAAAAACTCCCCAGTCATCACTATGGTTGTGACCATGTGTAGGATGGTATGTCATAGTCCCCGCTACTCGATCATAATATGACATGCTTCCATCGGAATTTCTATGATATATTCTTTGAAAAGTTATTTGCTTTGCAGGCTCATCACTATTGTCACAGTAGAATCCTTCTAGCGAATTTCCCAAATCATCCTCTGGAACAATCATTACGTTGTCATCACACATAAAAAATCCACAGTCACCAGTGTAGTTGGTTGTCATGTCATAGTATTCTGCAAATTCTTGACAGTCAGCTATACCTCTCACTGTTAAGGGGCCAGCCCCATCGTTAGGAGTAGATACACTAATTCTCAATCTTCCACTATTAGACCCAGCGCCACTTTGTGGGTATTCAGTTGGACCATCAGATACATATTGTAATCCATACCAGGAGACTTGAATATCTGGTAGTAAATCACAGTCTGTTTGAGATGGGTCTAGGCATTCACAATCGGTTGCATCATATATAGTACATTGTGCCATTATGCTGTTTGTTGGCGTAATGAATATTAATAAAATAAATAAGGCTGAAGAGTATATAAAGTGTTTCATAATTTTAATTAAATAATTTGGAAATCTAAATTTACGATTATTTTTTTACCTAAAAAAACAATTCTGTATACTTTTTTTAAAAAAATGTTATACAAAATCTGTTGATTTCAGAACAATTGTTCTAATAAAATAATTAGCATCTAATTTTAGGTCTAATTTTAGTATATTTAATTATGAAAGGTTTGTTTTTAAAATTACTTCTCTTTTTCGCTTTAGCTTCCTCTGGGCAAGAATATATCCAAATAATTAAACCATCAATTAATATACGAATGGAGCCGAATACTTCATCTTCTATTATTGGTTCAGCTTTAAATGGAGAAATATATATCACTAATGGTGAAGTGCCCAAGTGGTATAGAGTGCTTTTGCCGTCTGGTGAATCTAGATGGATTTACAAGAAACTAGCCCAAAAGGTAATATCAAAAAGCACTATGCCAGACAATCTAGACATGTTAGTTGTTCAAGAAGAATTAAAAATTGCTTCTGATGAGGCTAATAAAGACGCAAATACAGAAATTATTAAGGATTTAAATAAAATTGAAATAAATAATTTATTGTTTGATCAGTATACATTACTAGTATTACAAAATTATTCTATAAATCCTGCAGAGTATGAATATATTATGACATATAGTCATCCATCTGGCACAGGGATTATACAGCCGGTCTCCGAAAATTTAGTTAGTGTTAGTCATGTAGATTATGACCTATTTAAAGTGGATGGACTTAATATTTACATTGAAACAAGGCGATGTTTTAAGTTAGGTGCTGCTCTTGATGCAATGATATTTATGTATTATGCAAATGAAGATTTTGTTCAAAAATTATGTTTTGAAGATGGTTATGGTTCTGGTTTTGATAATTGTTATAATATCAAGAATATTTATAAATCAGTTATGGAAGAGCCAAATTTAGTTGTTTTAACTAAAGAGGGAAAGATGAGAAAAACAAATTTGGTGTTAAAAGAAACTGTTTTAAAAATACCAGAATAATTATTTTTTTGACTTTAAGTAGAATGGAATATTAATTACTATTGCGTGGATTAACACGGCAAGTTCAAAAATCAAAATATAATAAGGCCATTTACCCCACAAAGAGGTGTCGGGCGGAATTAATGGATTATTAGCAATTGGTGGGTACATTAAATACATATAATTAGATTCAAAGAAATAATTACATATACCAACTGCTATAACTAAAGCTTGAAGTTTAATAAAAGAATGGAGCCATGCAAATTTTCTTGGCCACATATCTAAAACAAATAGAGCGTAAAATGGAACAAGGACTAAGCCTCCATGACCGAGAAAAAAATCAATTTTATGCAGCAGATCATCTCCGTGAGTTAATTCCGGAGTTAATAGTGAGTGAATCCCACCCGGCATCCCGATAAATAAAAGTATTTCAAAAGCCCATTTTTTCTTGGACAATAATACATAGATAGCTATAAACCACATGACGGAACAAAGATGTAGTGGTAGTGAATCATGAATGTTCCACACACCAGTAACTAAATGCCATGCTTCCATAAATAAAAACTCAAATATGAATAAGGCTGCAATACTTATGGTTAAATGATTTTTATTTTTTTTAGATAAATTTTTGCCAATTATAATCACACATATGATAACACTAATTGTTATTAAATTATATATCCACCACTCATTAGAAAATGGGGTAATAATTTCGTGCTGTATCATAATTTTATGTTATTATAAGTGGCAACAAAATTAAATAAAATAATATATAAAATAAAAAGGGAGGCAGTCCTCCCTTTTTATAGATAATTAAGAATGAAAAAATATATTTATGTTGTTTGTTTATGAGCAGATTTTCTTCTCAGTAGTTTTGATTTTTCTTGAAATGATCGTTCTTCCAACTTCCAATAACCTCTTTTCCAGACTCTTGAGCCATCTAATTTAACATCCCAATGACCCTCAACCCACATTTTAGTTGGAGTATTCAATTGTTGCACAATATTTTTGGTTAATTCTTTTTTGTGTTCAATTGCATGTTGAGCCTGTAAATCATTAAATGATAATAATGTAATCATTCCAATTAATGCTATATTTAAAGTAAAGTTTCTCATAATAATTTTTTTAAGTTTAAAATTCATTTTCGATTTATTGTGAATAAATCAAATCCTATGCCAAACTATTTGTTATTATAATAAACAAGCATGTTGTAATAAATAAAAATGATAAAAAAATCATAATATTTATTTACATACAAAGTCATAAAAATGTAATTTTGATAAAAAGATAATTTACATGGATAAGTATTCTTTTCTTGGTAGTTTACATATTGAATTTTATGAAAAATTATATAATCAATATTTAGAAAATCCGGATTCTGTAGATTCATCTTGGCGTAGTTTTTTTCAAGGTTATGATTTTGCACATGAATCATATAATATTCTGCCAACGGATTTACCAACAGTTATTTCTAAAGAATTTCAAGTTATTTCGTTAATTGATGATTTTAGAAAGAGGGGGCATTTATTTACTAAAACAAATCCAGTAAGAGATCGTAGAGATTATTCTCCAAAATTAGATATTATCAACTTTGGTTTAAAACCAGAAGATTTAGATACTGTCTTTCAAGCTGGAAATGAAGTGGGGCTTGGACCAGCAACGTTATCTAATATATTGATACATTTAGAATCAGTCTACTGTCAATCAATAGGTATAGAATATGTTTACATTAGAGAAAATAATGAGGTAAATTGGATTAAAAACTTTATTCATAAAAATAACAATCAACCAAGTTTTAGTAGAGATGAAAAGCATGAGATTTTAAAACAATTGAGTGCTTGTGTTGGCTTCGAAAAATTTTTACATAAAAAATATGTGGGTCAAAAACGCTTTTCAGTAGAGGGTGCTGAATCGATTATTCCGTCTCTCATTCATATTATTAATCAAGGAGCTGAAATAGGTGTTAAGGAATTTATATTTGGAATGGCTCACCGTGGTCGGCTGAGTGTATTAGCAAATGTGTTTAATAAGCCATACAAGCGAATGTTTAATGAATTTGAAGGCGTTGTGTATGAAGATGATGAGTTTGATGGTGATGTGAAATATCATTTAGGTTATAATTGCAAAAAACAAGTTCCCAGCGGAAAAACTGTCGAAATTAGTTTAGCACCTAATCCCTCTCATTTAGAAGCAGTTGGTCCAATAGTTCAAGGTATTTCTCGATCTAAAATAGATAAAAAATATAAAGGTGATAATTCAAAATTATTGCCAATTTTAATTCATGGTGATGCAGCTATAGCTGGTCAAGGAGTTGTCTATGAAGTAATACAGATGTCACAATTAGATGGATATCAGACTGGCGGAACTATTCATATTGTAATTAATAATCAAGTTGGTTTTACAACTAATTATTTAGATGCGCGTTCAAGTACTTATTGTACTGATGTTGCGAAAACTATTTTGGCTCCTGTTTTACATGTTAATGGTGATGATGTAGAGGCTGTTATGCATACTATTGATTTTGCCATAAAATATCGACAAAAATTTAAAAAAGATGTCTATATAGACTTATTATGCTATAGAAAATATGGTCATAATGAAGGTGATGAACCTAAATTTACGCAACCTAAATTATATAAGCTTATTGAACAACATAAGAATCCTAAAGAAATATATATTGATAAATTAATTTCTGAAAACATGATTTCTGATACAGAAATCCAGAATATTGAATCCAATATTTCTACTGTATTAGAACAAGGTTATAACAAGGCAAAAGAAAAACGTAAAACAATTATTAAATCTATAGTTGGAGATAATTGGTTGGGCTTAAATAAAGCTAAACCAACAGATTTCTTACTAGAAACCGAAACAGCATTTGATAAGGCATTACTAATTAAATTAGGTAAACAACTTTGTACATTGCCTGAAAATCACCATTTCTATAAAAAAACAAAAAAATTGTTTACCGATAGATTATCAATGTTACAGAATAATTCTGTATTAGATTGGGGAATGGCGGAGTTATTAGCATATGCTACTTTATTAGATGATGGAGTGCCGATTCGGATATCAGGGCAAGATGTTGAACGGGGTACTTTTTCACATCGACATGCAATTATAAAAAGTGAAAACAGTGAAACAAAAATTAATATTTTTAATTCTTTAAATATTGATAAAGCTGAATTTAACATTTTTAATTCTTTTCTTTCGGAGTATGCTGTTCTTGGATTTGAATATGGTTATGCAGCAGCTAAACCACATGGCTTGACTATTTGGGAAGCTCAATTTGGAGATTTTGGTAATGGTGCTCAAATTATTATTGATCAATATATTTCCTCTGCAGAGGAGAAGTGGAATTTGCAAAATGGTTTAGTGATTTATTTACCTCATGGTTATGAAGGTCAGGGTGCTGAACATTCAAGTGGAAGAATGGAAAGATTTCTGCAGTTATGTGCCCAAAATAATATGCAGGTTATTAATTGTACTACTCCAGCTAATTTTTTCCATATGCTTCGGCGCCAAATGAAAAGAGACTTTAGAAAACCACTGATTTTATTTTCACCAAAAAGTCTATTAAGACACCCTCGCTGTACATCTACAATAGATGAATTGAGTCAAGGCTCTTTTTTAGAAGTCATAGATGACGTAAAAGCAGACAAAAAAAATATAACCACTTTAGTCTTTACTAGCGGAAAAATCTATTATGAATTAGATGCTAAAAGAGATGTTTTAAAGGACAATAAGACCGGAATTATCAGAATCGAACAACTATATCCATTTCCTAATAGGAAATTAGAGTCATTAATAAAGAAGTATAAGAACGTAAATAAATATATTTGGGTTCAAGAAGAACCAAAAAATATGGGTCCTTGGCTACATGTTAGAGAGCATTTTCGTTATGTTAAATTGAAGATAGAATTAATTTCGAGAGAAGAGAGTGCTTCCCCAGCTAGTGGATCTTACAAAAGATATAATGAACGACAAGAAAAAATTATAAATAGCGTATTTAATATATAAATTATGATATTAGAAATAAAAGTACCCAGTCCAGGTGAATCTATAACTGAAGTTGAAATCTCAAATTGGCTTGTGTCAGATGGAGATTATGTTGAGAAAGATCAAGAGATTTGTGAAATAGATTCAGATAAGGCAACATTAACAGTTAGTGCGGAAGATAGTGGTCAAATTAAACTATTAAAAGATGCTGAAGTAACCATTTTGGTTGGTGAAACCATTTGTTCTATTGATACATCTATAAAAGGAGAATCTTCTAAAAAAGCAATTAAGCAAGTCCCAGAAAAAAAGTCTGTAGAACAAGATGTTATTGCTTCTCCTGCTGCAAAAAAGATGATGAGAGAACAAAGTATTGCCAATGTAGAAGGCACTGGAAAAGCTGGAAGAATAACCAAACAAGATATTATTAAGAGTAGGCCAGCAATGGGTCAGGGGCCAGGAAATAGAGATCAAAAAACACAAAGACTGTCAGTTTTAAGAAGAAAACTAGCTAAAAGATTAGTAAGTGTTAAAAATGAAACAGCAATGTTAACAACATTTAATGAAGTTAATATGTCCGCTATTAATAGTATTAGATCCAAGTATAAAGATGCTTTTCTGGAAAATAATGGTTGTAAATTAGGATATATGTCTTTTTTTACAAAAAGTGTGACACGAGCTTTAGAAATGTTTCCTAATGTAAACTCTATGATTGATGGCGATGAATTAATTAGTTTTGATTATATAGATATTTCAATTGCTGTGAGTTCACCTAAAGGTTTAATGGTACCAGTTTTAAGAAATGTTGAGCTAATGAATTTTTCACAAGTAGAAAAAGAAATAAAAAACATGGCAGATAAAGCAAGAGGTGGAAGTATTTCACTTGATGAAATGTTAGGAGGAACATTTACTATTACAAATGGTGGTGTATTTGGCTCAATGTTATCTACCCCAATTATTAATCCTCCACAATCCGCCATTTTAGGGATGCATAATATTGTTGATCGTGCTGTAGTTATTAATGGAAATATTGAAATTGCACCAATGATGTATTTAGCGCTATCCTATGACCATAGAATTATAGATGGTAAAGATTCGGTAGGATTTTTGGTTGCAGTTAAAGAAGGGTTAGAAAATCCAATAGAACACTTATTGGGCGGTGAGCATGGAATAAAGAAAAATTTCAATATTTAATTAGACAATTGATTTTCTAATCCAGGATCAGCTTTTAGATAAATGTATTCAGATGAGGTGCCACTAAATACACCTAGTCCGCCACTAACATTACTATTTGCTTCGGATGGTGCTCCAAATGGTCCTGCAGGATTATTAAACTCTAATGAGCGCCAAAAATCCCAAGATTCTCTATCAACAGAAGACCATTTTAAAACAACACTATCTCCAATATTCCAGAATCCTGTTGTTGCACCGGTTGAACCATCTACTTCATCATTATTGTTATTGGTTTCTTGTGCTCCCCATTCTTGCCAAAACCCTCGACCTTTATACATAGGAAATGAAAAAGACCACCCATTTACATATTCGTCATTATAATTACCTTCTCCTTCTAACATTGAAATAAAAAGATCATCCCAGCCGTCTTTATGATTTATTGCTCCCGATTCCGGATGAATATTGTCAAAAGTGCTTGGCCATATAGGTTTTGTTTGTGTAAATGCTCTAATACAATTTCCAATTGTATCAGGATCTTCCCAATGGCCGAGTAGATAACAATATGTGCTATCATCGGCTCGATATAGAAAGCGCAAACTATCTTTTGTTATTGGTGCTAATTTGGGAATAGTAGAACTAGCAGAAACTAGTGTGTCATTTTTTTCAATTGTTATTGTATATGTGAGACCTTCTACACCTTTCATATTGGAGCTAGTATAATTATAATACCATGTGTCAGTTAAATTGGTAAACCAGGGAGAGTAAGTGGGTGTTAATGTCTCAGATTCACCGATACTATTACTAATTGTAACAGTTGCGTCATTCACTAATGATTCTCCGATACTATTATCATTAATGGGATCAAAATAAGGAAGACTTCTTGTAATAAGAACTTTAGCAAATTGGTTATTTTCTATATAACCATTTACAACAAATTGTGTGCCACTATTTGGAATTACAATATCTATTTCTTTTGTGCAAGAAAAAAGTAAAAAAACTATTAGTATGTAATTGATATTTTTCATTTATTAAAAATTAAAGTTCCATGAAATAGATGGAATAATAGGAAAAATAGAAACTTGTTGTGCTTTTATTTCTACATCATCTCCACCCCCCAGTAAACCGTCTGGTTCAAAATAAATAAAATAAGGATTTTGTCTATTATAGATATTATATATAGATAGAGTCCAGCTTGATTCATATTTTTTTGTCTCTTTATTTTTCAGTGTTAATGCTACGTCCATTCTATGATAAGGATCCATTCTATAGCTATTTCGATCACCCCACTCAGTGATGGGATTGCCCTCAATTATATATACAGATCTAGGAATAGTCAAGGAGTTCCCACTAGCATAAACAAAGACGGTTGATAAATTTAATCTTTTAGTAATTTGATAATTTAATACAATTGATAAATCATGCGGTCTATCATATTTAGCATGGTACCAATTTCCATTATTTAATTCATTAAATTCTCTAGTTGTTTTAGATAAAGTGTAACCAACCCAACCATTTAAAACTCCTGTCCGTTTAGCCAAGAATAATTCTAGGCCGTAAGATTTTCCATCGCCAAATGTGAGATTGTTGTCAATGTTTTCTACTCCTACAGCTAATCCAGGAATATAACTTTCTTCATATTCCACCAGATTTTCCATTGTTTTGTAATAAAATTCTGCGGAAGTTTCATATTTATTGTTGTTGAAATTCTTATAGTATCCTAATGATAATTGTCGTCCAAATTGTGGTTTTACTATATCAGAACTTGGCAGCCATACGTCAGTTGGCAATGATGAACTAGCTATAGAAGTTAGGTGTAAGTATTGATAATTTTGGATAAATCCAAATTTTAGTGAAGAACTTTCATTAATTAAATATCTGAATGAAAAACGGGGCTCAAAGCCACCATATGTTTCTACAATGTCGCCGCTATTATACTTGATTATGGTGTCAGTAGATACTTGTCCAATTTGTTCAGAATCATCTTTTATGTGTCTTTCAAATGGACCTACTTGGATAAACCCGGAATATCTTAATCCAAAATTCAATAATATTCGATCACTTAGATTATATTCGTCATTTATGTATAAACCATATTCATGTGCATAGTAATTAATTATTTCTTCTAATTCAAGATCATCATAGCTGCCAGAGAAACTTGTTGGAGTGAATTTATGATAAGTATAGTTGCTTCCAAATTTAATTTTGTGTTTCACATTTGGATAATAACTAAAGTCATTTTTGAGATTCCAGTCTCTTATTCCAGAGAACATATTTGTTGTAGATGTAGGCAAACTATCTAATTCTTGAGAGACATTAAACTCATATTTATATTCACTAAAAATAAGAGAAGTGTTCATAAATAATCGACTGTTAAACAAATGATTCCATCTCAATGATGCAGTTGCATTACCCCATGGCATGTTTATATTAAAACCCCAATCATCACTATTGAAATTAAAGACATCTCTGCCGAAATACCCACTAAGAAAAATTTTGTCTTTCGGGGTAATTTGATAATTTGCTTTTGTCGTTAAATCATAAAAGTAATATGAGCTTCCAGCAAAAGAAGTTGTATCTACAAAAGGTTTAGCAAAAATATCAAAATAGGTTCTTCTTGCAGATATTATAAAAGAACTAGTATCTTTTTTTATAGGACCTTCAACAGTAATTTTTGATGAGATTAACCCAATGCCTCCAGTAGCACCAAACTGTTTATTATTTCCATCTTTCATGTTAATATCAAGCACAGAAGATAATCGGCCACCATAATTTGCAGGCATAGAGCCTTTAATTAAATCTACATTATTTATTGCATCACTATTAAATACAGAGAAAAATCCAAATAAATGCGAAGCGTTATATACAACTGCTTCGTCTAATAAAATTAAATTTTGATCAGGTCCACCTCCTCTCACATAAAAACCAGATGAGCCCTCTGATCCGGATTGTATGCCCGGTAATAATTGAATTGTTTTTAAAATATCTTTTTCACCCATCAATACAGGAATCTGGTCAACTTGTGATACTTCTAATTCAATTTTACCCATATCGGCATTTTTGATATTGGCATCTTCTTTTTTAGCTTTTACAATGACTTCATCAGTTAAATAACTCATTGTATTTAAATTAAAAATAATATTATCTGTTGATTTAGATATATTGATAGCTTTAGTTTTATAACCTATATAAGATGTTTCTAATGTATATGTTCCTTTTTGTAGTGTAAATGAAAAAAAACCATAGTTGTTAGTTGTACACCCAACATTTAATTCTTTAACGACTACATTAGCCCCGATTAATGTTTCTCCTGATTCGGCACTTTTAACATATCCACTGATGACAATATCTTCTTTTTGAGAAAATGCAAACAGGGATATTAAAAAAATAAAATATACTAAATTTTTCATCGGTACAATTTTAGTATTTTATTTTCAATTAGTGTTAATTTTTTGCAGTGTTTTTATTCCATCATAGATGTTCTCCACATTATTTACATATAATTTAACCTTATTGTCATCTTCTTTAATTGAGAAAATTTGCTCTCGATCTTCTTGAATGATTTTAATAATATTATTTAAAATACTTTGTGTAATATTTTTGTTAAATGTAATAATCATCTTTTCTTTTTTGAGTATGATTTTTTCACAGAATCTTTTTTCTGCTAATTCTCGCAGCTTTATCGATTCTAATAAGTCAATAGTTTCTTCTGGAATTTTCCCAAATCTATCTTTTAATTCCAATTCCATTTTTTGTATTTCAGACGTTTTTTTAATATTGCTTAACCTTTGATATAGATTCATTCTCTCTGATAAATCTGAGACATATTCGATTGGGATTAATAATTCTAAATCTGTTTCTATTGAGCACCGAATTTTATTAGTATAATCTTGTGGTGATATTGATGCTTTTTTGAATTGAGCTTCTTTTAATTCATTTATAGCTTCATCTATTATTTTTTGATAATTAGAAAAGCCCATTTCTTCAATAAATCCAGATTGTTCTGCTCCTAGCATATTCCCAGCTCCACGAATTTCTAAGTCTTTCATGGCAATATTAAAACCATCCCCCAAACTAGCCAAATTAGTAATTGCATTAAGTCTTTTCATTGCTGTATCTTTTATTTTATTAAATGGAGGAGTTAGTAAATAGCAAAACGCTTTTTTATTTGATCGTCCTACCCGTCCTCTCATTTGATGCAAATCGGCAAGACCAAAATTTTGTGCATTATTAATAATAATAGTATTCGCATTTGGTATATCCAACCCGTTTTCAATAATTGTGGTAGTAATTAAAACATCAAACTCTCCGTTAATAAAATCTAGAATTGTTTTTTCTAGTTTTTTAGATTCCATTTGACCATGAGCATATCGGATATTCAAATTTGGACACATTTGGGAAACTCTATGATGTAAATCTTCAATGTTCGTAATTCTATTATGAACAAAAAAGACTTGTCCTCCTCTAGTGACTTCGTAGGTGATAATTTCTTTTAATAATTCATGATTAAAAACAGAAATATTAGTTTCTATCGGGTTTCTGTTTTTAGGATAAGTCGTCATTATAGATAAATCACGAGATCCCATTAATGAAAACTGTAGTGTTCTAGGTATCGGTGTTGCTGTTAGAGTTAACGTGTCAACATGCTCTCGAATACTTTTTAATTTATCTTTTGCAGAAACACCAAATTTTTGCTCTTCATCAATAATTAACAAACCAAGATCTTTAAACTTAACGTCTTTGCTAATTAGTCTATGAGTACCTATAATAATGTCAATTAAACCATCTTTTAACTCATCTAGAATATTACTAGCATCTTTCTTGGGCACAAATCGATTTAAGTATTTTATTGTACAGGGAAATTTCTCTAATCTTTTTTGAAATGTTTTACTATGTTGTAGAGCTAATATGGTTGTTGGGACTAAAACAGCCACTTGTTTATTGTCAGTAACAGCTTTAAATGCAGCACGAATTGCTATTTCTGTTTTTCCAAAGCCAACATCGCCACAAACTAACCTGTCCATTGGTGATGAGCTTTCCATATCTTTCTTGATCTCTTCAGTTATTTTTAATTGGTCTTCTGTTTCCTGGAATATAAATGATGCTTCAAGTTCATTTTGAAGATAAGTGTCTTTTGAAAAAGCAAATCCTTTTGTGATTTTTCTTTTGGCATATAATTTAATTAAATCAAATGCAATTTTCTTCACCTTCCCTTTAACTTTTTCTTTTAACTTTTTCCAACGAGGTGAACCTAATTTATCTAGTGTTAGTTCTTCAGATGATTCTTTATACTTAGATATTTTATGTAGAGAGTGAACGCTTATATATAGCACATCATTATTTTTATAAATTATCCGAATAGATTCTTGTTTCTTGTTGTTTGAGGTTTTTATTCTTAATCCATCAAACATGCCAATTCCATAATCAAAATGCGCAACATAATCACCTTGTTTGAAATCAGTTAATTCTTTTATGCTTAACGTGTTTTCTGTTTTATAGACTCTTTTTGATTTATATTGATGGTGCCTTTCAAAAATTTGATGATCCGTATATAGAATAATTTTATTAGCTCGGTCAATAAAACCCTCATTTAAAGAATTTTCACATTTTATTAAGTTGACGAGGTGTAAATAATTTTTAAAAATATTTTGTAATCGCTTCATTTGGTTCTCCGATGAAACAGTGATTATGTTTTTATATCCCTCGTTTCGATATTCATCCAAGTGGCTAATTAGTATTTCAAAATTTTTATTAAATGTTGGTTGTGGACTAGATTGAAATATTATTTTTTTGCTATAATTAGAATTATCGGTAGGTCCCCAAAAAAGACATTGATAGCTTTGGATTGTTTTTTTTAATTGTTCTAATTCTGTGTTTTTTTGATCATCAAATAAAAAATTAGAATTATTAATCCAAATAATAGTTTGTTTTGGCAAATATGAAAACAAGTCGGTTGTTTGGAGACTTTCTGTTTCATCTTGGATGTTTGAAATTATATTAATTTGCTTGAGTGAATCGATTGACATTTGATCCGACACCTTGAAATAAGTTATTTCTTCAACGGTGTTGTTGTCAAATACTATCCTGTAAGGGTGTTCATTGCCATATGAAAACACATCTATTATCAAACCTCGAATAGAAAAATCGCCTGGTTCTACAACTAGACTGTTATTATTAAAAGAAAGATTATGAAATTTTTCTATTAAATCCTCTTGATTAATTTCATCTCCAACGGATATGTGAATTTGATTTTTTTTAAAATCAGACTTCGTGATAATTTTTTCTTTTATTGCTTTTGGGTAGCTAATAATTATATTCTTTTTCTTTTTATTAAGTTTATTTAAGACTTCAATTTGTTCTAGTAAAATATTGTTGTCCCCTAATTTTATTCGTTCAGATGATGGAAATAAATGTGAAGCATATCCTGGCATAATATTATTTAAATCATCTAAAAAATAAAGTGCTTCTTCTAAGTTGTTGAGTATAAATAAGTGAGTTGATTTGGTGTTTTTAATTGCATGTGCAGCAAGAAGTGCATTTTGGGAACCATTAAGATTTTTTAAATAAAAATTATCTTTTTCTTCTTTTTTGTTGAGTTCGTTTATTAACGATCGAAAATTTTCACTACCAGAAAATAACTTTAAAAGATCTAATTTATTCACACCTTATATAATGATAATAATTTATTAACCATTTGCTTAGAACCTACCACAAAAGCTGTTCGTTGATGAATGTTTTTTGGTTTTACATCTAATATGTTTTTTGTCAAGTCTGTAGATTCTCCGCCTGCATATTTTGCTATGAATGCTATAGGGTTACATTCATATATTAATCGTAATTGCCCATTTGGTCGATCCGCAGTAGTAGGGTATATGAAAATCCCGCCCTTTAACATGTTTCGATGAAAATCGGCAACTAGTGACCCAATAAACCTTCCTGTATGTGTTCTTTTTCCATTTGGATTTAATTCCTTACAATAATTGATGAATTCGACAATTTCTTTTTCCATCGAATTAAAATTACCTTCATTAATTGAAAAAATATTTCCTGTATTTGGTGTGCTTATATTTGGGTGAGTTAGTATATATTGTTTATTCTTAGTATTTAAAGTGAACCCATGTGTAGCTTGGTCAACTGCAAATACCATCATCGTAGTGGTTCCATAAATCACATAGCATGCTAATTTTTGATCAACTCCATTTTGCAAGAATCCCCCCTCTTTATTTTCTAATATTGAGAATATACTACCCACAGGGATATTAACATCAATATTTGAAGAACCATCTAGTGGGTCCATCGCAACTAAGTATTTCCCATTATTATTTAAATCTATAGTATGTTCATTTTCTTCCGATAGTATTTTTGCTATGTTTGAATTAGTTTTAAATACGTCAATAAATATATCATTAGCTATTAAGTCTAATTTTTGCACTTCTTCATTTTGAATATTTTTTTCCCCACTAGGGCCAAAAATATCACTGGTTTCTTCATTTAGTTTTCCATACATTTTAATCGAGCCAGCTTCTATATTTAGAAGAATTTGGTTGATTTCAGAATTGAAATTTTTTGAATTTAAAAATTGTTGTAGTGTCATATAAATAAAAAAGAATAATATATTTAATTGCAAAAATAAAGTTTAATATTTTATGAAGGTATTAAAATTTGGTGGAGGTTGTTTAAAAGATGCAAAATCTATTAAAAAAGTTCCCAAAATTATTTCTCACTATGATGATGATATAGTTATTGTTCTTTCTGCTTTTGGAAAGATTACTAACATGTTAGAAGATGAAAAACATGAAGATGTGTTTTTATTTATTCAAAGTATTATGATAGATTTAGGTTTTTCTTCATATGATATAGATGATATTTTAAAAAAGCAAAAAACATATTTCAGTTTTTCTAATCGAATTTCATATCCTGATCGTGTTTCTATTGGTGAGTATTTGTCTTCCGAAATAATTCACAGATATTTGAAATTGGAAAATATAGATAATATGCAATTAGATGCTACAAAATATATATTTACAGATTCTTGGGATCCTAATGTAAATTCTGCCAAATTCCATTCGATTAATGTTCCAGATAATTTTTTAGAATCAATAGTTAAACAAAAGATTATTACTCAAGGATTTATCGCGTCAGATGTAAATTCTGGTGCGAAAACAACATTAGGCAGAGAGGGTTCTGATTATAGTGCTGCTATTTTTGGTGCTGCATTTAATGTTGATGAAGTTATTCTTTTTAAAGATGTAGATGGTGTCTATAGTGCAGATCCGAAAAAGAATTCTGATGTAGAATTATTTTCTCATTTATCGTACGATGCTGCATTTGAATTATGTAGTAATGGAAATACTGTTGTGCATCCAAAAACTATTAATCATTTAAAGAAGAAAAGAATCCCACTTATAATTAAAAATTTTGATAACTTCAGAAAACCTGGAACAGTAATTAGTTAATAACTACTCTGTAATTACTTTGTTAATTTGATTGCCAATAAGTTTAGATCCAATATCTGAATTTAGACCTATTCCAACAGTAAACACATCATATTTTGCTTTTGTCCAATCTATATGTAATGTAAATAGAAAAACTTTAAGTCGAGCCCCCATAGTTGCTTTAAATCCATTTACTCCACCGAACGAAAAATTAAATGGATCTGTCACCGAGCCTAATGGCATGTTGTTTTCACCATATTGATTATATACATATTCTCCCTCTAGAGCTAAATTTGATTGCGAATATTGATAACCCACTCCTATATATGGTGTTAGAGCGGACAATTTTTTACTTAAAACGAAACTTGAGTTAAATGCTTTTATATTAAAATTTAATTTATTGTCTTCTCGCATTTGATCAAAACCTAAGCTACTTTTTAAATTAGAGTATCCTGCTACAAATGATAAGTCAAATGGTAGAATTTTAATTCCAGGTATCCATTGCTTGATGTCATGCTTAAAGCCTAATCCCCAGAAACCCATACTCAAATTATCTACCTCAACGGCCGGTGCTAGTCTAAATAATATCTCGGTTTTTTTTATTAATCCAATACTACCCTGCAAATATGGCATCACCAATAAACCATCCCAATTTAATCCACCTGGTGAATTAAATAAAGGTTCCATATTACCAGTTATAGGGTTGGGGTATAAAATTTGTGTTGTATTTGATGACCCTAAAATTGTAGATAAATCATTGTTTTCAGGAGATAAAGAAATCAAATTAGGGTTAAAAGTCATTGCTGACTCAGGCGGCCTAATAAAGTGAATACCAGCAGTAACATCGAATCCAGGAAATTGATGAGGTTTTCCAGTATTATACCATCCAGCATTTAGCCCACTGCCAAACCATTCTCCAAATGGCGCCATATAACCTTCTATTAATGTTTCAGTGTCATTTAAAAAATCATTTCCTGCTCCGCTTAAAAAGTTTAAAATAGCATCAGGGCCAGTATATTCAGGTGGTGCTTGCCCCTTTGTAATTGATAAGCAAAGGATACTTAATATAATTGTTAAGAGTTTTTTTTTCATTTTAATTCAAGAATTTTATCAATTAGTACTGTAGATAATTTTTTATTTGATTCTTTTGATAGTCCTGCAATATGGGGAGTCAAAATAACATTATCACAAGATAGTAAATAATTTAGGTTTTCATCTACAGTGATATTGCTAAAAGATGAATTTTCATTTTCAATAACATCTAGTCCGGCACCTAATATTTTGTTTAATTTTAATCCATCAACTAAAGCCCTATTTGATACTACTTTGCCCCTAGATGTATTTAATAAATAAAATGGTTTTTTCATTTTAGAAATAAGTTCGGAATTAAAAAAATAAGTTGTTTCTTGATTTAATGGTACATGAAAGCTAATCACATCACATTTTTCATAAATATTTTTGATGTTACCTTCTTGAATTATATTATTGCCAAATCCGGATTTATATTTATCGTATGCAATTATTTCACATTTAAATTTCATTAATTTTTCCGCAAAAGCAGAACCAGTATTACCATACCCGATAATTCCAATGGTTTTGTTTTCTATTTCTATGCCTCTATTTACTTCTCTTGCCCACTTTAAGTTATGTGAATTTAGTGCGGATTTATGAATATTTTTAAATAGATATAATAACATTCCTAATGTATGTTCTGCAACAGCATTTGCGTTGCCTGCTGCCGAATTAAAACATTGGATATTTAATTCACTTGCTTTTTTTATATCAATGGATTCCATGCCGGATCCATATCTGCCAATAAATTTTAGATTTTTCGCTTTTTTTAAAAAAGTTGCATTTATTTTTAATCTATTTCTTACAATTAGTCCATCAAATAAATGTATTTGTTGCAATACTTCTTCAGCATTCATATTAGTGTTGTATTTATATTTGATATTATTTTTTTTTAATAAATCAATAAATAAATTATCAACTAAATCTGTGATTAATATGTTCATTAAGCTGTTATTAAAATCCACTCGGCAATTTTAAAATAAATAAATAAACCGATTACATCATTCATAGTGGTAATAAATGGACCTGTAGCAACAGCAGGATCTATTTTGTACTTGTTTAGAATTAAAGGAACAAATGTGCCAAATAGGGCAGCAAATATCATGACTGTTAAAAGAGAAATACTTACTGTTAAGTTAAGGTTGATCATTTCAGGCTTATCATTATAAAAGAAGTAACATAAAATAAAAACTAGACTGCAACAAATTACTCCATTTATTAATGAAACGCTGAATTCTTTTATGAAGCGTTTTGACCAGTTGTCAACACCTAGTTTTTTTGATGCTAATCCTTGAACAATAATTGCAGATGATTGCACTCCAACATTACCTCCCATGGCAGCAATTAATGGAATAAAAAATGCTAATTCATAATTGTTTTTTATTATGGGGAATAAGCCAATAACAACTGCTCCTAACAGCCCGCCAATCATTCCAATAATGAGCCAAGGTATACGAGCTTTTGTTATTGTCCAAATATTGTCTACGGCTTCAATATTGTCTGTTATACCAGAAGCCATTTGATAATCTTTTTCAGCTTCTTCCTTTATGAAATCTACAACATCGTCAATTGTTATTCTCCCAATTAATTCATCATTATCGTTAATCACAGGTAATACAATTAAGTCATATTTATTCATAATTCTTGCCACCTCTTCACCACTTGAGTTTGCGTATACAGAAATTATTTGGTTGTTATAAACTTTACTTATAAAAGTTTTTTCTGGTGTTAATAGTAGTCGTTTTAGTGAAACTGTTCCAATTAATTTATTTTCTTTATTTACAACATAAATAGTATATACCTTATCTATGTTTTCTGCTTGTTTTCTCATTTCAGAAACACATCTCAGCACACTCCAATTCGAATTTACTTTAATAAATTCTTTTGCCATTAGAGCACCTGCTGAATTTTCAGCATACGATAATAAATCTGCTAGATCAATTGCTTGTTGTGGATCAGGAATATTAGATAGAACCTCCTTTTGTTTTTTTTCAGATAATTCTTGGATAACATCAACAGCATCATCAGAGTCTAGATTGTCAACAACCTCCTCAGCAATTTCTTTTGAGCTCAAATCTCCAAGTAGTCGCTCTCTTAAATCTTCTTCTAGTTCAATTAAAATATCTGCAGCAAATTCGTCTTCAAATACATCTAGTAAGTACTTTGCCTCATGAAACTTTAAAGCCTTCAATATTTCGGCTACGTCAGGGGCTAGTAGATTTTCACAAATTTCTTTAATTGAATTAGCATCCTTTTCTTGAATGAATAATTCAATTTTCAATATAAATTCTTTTGTTAATTCAAAATTCATTTTGAGTTTGAAATCATGTTAGTTAACTCTACAAATTCAGATACGCTTAACTCTTCGGCTCTTTTAGACATCATATCATCTAAATTCGAATCATTTAAGTTAGTAAAATTTTTTAATGCATTTTTTATTTTCTTTCTTCTTTGAGAGAATGATCTTTTAACTATTTCAACAAACTTTTTATAATCACAGCCTAAATCACGGACATTATTTCGCGTTAATTTAATTACAGATGACTTTACTTTTGGCGGTGGGCTAAACTCGTTTTCGTTTAAATCAAGTAATTTTTCACATTTAAAAAAAGCCTGTATTAAAACACTTGGAATTCCATATTTTTTAGATTTTTTTTCACTACAGATTCTTTCTGCCACTTCTTTTTGAAACATCCCAACGACTTCTTGAATTGAATCACGATGTTCCAAAATTTTAAATAATATTTGAGTTGATATGTTGTATGGAAAATTTCCGATAATGCTGTATTTTTTCCATGGGATTGAATTTAAATCTAATTTTAAAAAATCGGCATGTATAATTTCGATATCCGAAAATTGATTTTTTAATAAATCAACAGCTTCAGAATCAATTTCAATTACTTTTATGTATGCTGTTACAGATGTTAAAAATTGTGTTAATGCACCTTTACCTGGACCAATTTCAATAATTTTATCACACTTATCAATATTTAAGAATGAAACAATTCTATTGGCTGTTTGGGAATCTTTTAGAAAATGTTGACCGAAATATTTTTTAGGAGCAAATGTCATGTTTTAATTAAATGTTTTTCAACAGCCTTCTTTTCGCCTTGAATTTTCCTTTAAATTTATCTCTGTGTTCTTTTTGTAAGTTTGAAGCAAATTCTTTTTCATATGTTTGATATTCTTCCATGCTATTTAATTCATATTGTATTGTATATGTGTTTTCTACACCTATGTTTTGAAACATTTTAAACCGCCTAAATAAATCGGTGTTCATAACATCAGGAATATGTTCGGACTTCATCCACATAAGCCATTCTTGAGCTATCTCTTTTTTAAGACATATTTCCACAGAATATATAATCATTATAGTTTTAATAGATTGTTTGTTCTCAATAAGCGATATCTTTTTCTTGC
>NZWM01000020.1 GCA_002698365.1 Flavobacteriales bacterium
TACTTCAAAAGATGTTAAAAAGTTTTTTGTATCCTATTTTCCAGACTTAATTGATTTGATACCAAATTTAGATATGCAGTATTTTAATAATCCGACATCAACTTTAGGGTTTGTGAGATGTAGTTCTTGGAAAAAACAGAATACTATATTAATTGGAGATGCTTGCCATGCGACTGTGCCTTTTTATGGCCAGGGTATGAATGCAGGTTTTGAAGATTGTTTTTTATTAAATAATTGGATTAATGAACACCATAATTTATCTCATCAAAACATAACGGATTTTTTATCTCAACGATATTTGAATACATCAGCAATGCAGGATTTGTCAATGGCTAATTTTATTGAGATGCAATCAAAAACTGCTAATCCGGAATTTTTATTACAGAAAAAAATTGAAGAATGGTTTTCTGATAAACATCCTGAAAAATGGATGCCGTTATATTCAATGGTTACTTTTAGTTCTCTTGGTTATTATGACGCTATGCAAAAAGGGATTTTACAAGATAAGATTATGCAAGATGTGATGCGTCAAAATAATTTAAACACCTCGTTTAACGTAGAAGAATTACAAGCAAAAAATATTGAGCAACAGATTCTTAATTTAATTAATTAATTTTCACAAAAGGATTATTTTGTTTTTCAAAACCAATAGTTGTATTATCACCGTGTCCACAAAAAACTTCGATGTCATCGTCTAAAGTAAATAATTTATTTTTTATGCTATTTATTAAGTCATCATGATTAGATAATGGTAGATCCGTTCTCCCAATACTCATTAGAAACAAAACATCTCCCGCCAAAATTATTTTATCAGTTCTATTTAGTAAGCAAATATGACCAGGTGCATGACCAGGAGTAAAAAGAACTTCCCAAGAGCTATCTCCTAGATGAATAATTTCGTTTTCATGTATATATTGGACATCTAGGGGGGGTGGGGTTAAATTTACGTTGTATAACTTTGCAATATCTACTGCTTTAGTTAAAAGAGGTGAATCTTTTTCATGCATTTTAGGCACCAGATTATATGTGTTTGCAATAAAGTGATTTCCAAAAATATGATCTAAATGACAATGGGTGTTAATTAATTTTTTTGGAATTAATTGATTGTCGGAGATGTATTTTCGTATTAAATTTTCTTCTTCAAGAGTGTTGCATCCAGGATCTATAATCATACATTCTTTATCAGAATGTACTATATATGTGTTTTCTTGAAATGAATTGAAAGTAAATTTTTTAATCTTCATCTCTTTGAGTAATTTTATATTTATGTCTAACGAATATATTAAAAACAAAATAAAAAAAATTACAAGGTCTATTTTTAGCGAGATCGTTTGTATTAGAAGGTGGATACATCAACATCCAGAACTATCTTTTGAAGAGAAAGAGACATCTAGATATATATGCTCTATACTTGAAAAAAATAATATAAAATATGAAAATGAAGTTGCTGGGTATGGAGTAGTTGCTTTAATTGAATGTCAACATCCAGAGAGTCAAGTCATTGGTGTTAGAGGTGACATGGATGCTTTGCCAATTCAAGAAAAAAACAACATTTCTTATAAATCTATATATGACGGTGTGATGCATGCTTGTGGGCATGATGCTCATACAGCAGTTGTTTTGGGGACTGCCATTGTGTTAAATAAATTGAAAAATAATTTAACAGGGACTATTAAATGTATTTTTCAACCTGCAGAAGAAAAATTACCTGGAGGAGCTTCTTTAATGATTAAGGAAGGTGTGTTAGAAAATCCAAAAGTAAATAAAATGTTTGCTTTACATGTGTTTCCGGAATTCCCAGTTGGAACGGTGGGTTTTTGTTCTGGTCAATATATGGCTGCTTGTGATGAATTGTCTATTTTAGTTAAAGGAAAGGGTGGGCATGCCGCTTTACCTGATGATGTGATTAACCCAATTACTATTGGAGCAGAAATTATTCTTAATGTTAAGCACATGGTTTCTCAATTGCCTGCTATTAAAAAATATATTTTGGAATTTGGAGATTTTCGTGCTTATGGAGCTTCAAATGTCATACCCAATGAAGCAAAAATAGAGGGAACATTACGAACTTTAGATGAGGATTTCAGACATTTAGTCCATAGAGTTTTAATAGAGGAGGTTAAAAAAATAGAAAAAAAATATCAAGCTAATTGTGTAATGAATATTATAAAGGGATATCCGTCATTATATAACGATCCTGAATTAACAAAAAATTCCGAATCACTTAGTAGACAATTCTTGGATCCTAGTTCTGTTAAAAAAATAGATATTCGCATGGCTTCAGAAGATTTCTCTTATTTTTCTCAAGAGTGCCCATCGTGTTTTTTTCGCTTAGGAGTTGCAAACAATCATATTAAGGATCTTGTACATACTCCAAATTTTAATATAGATGAAAAAAGTTTAGAAATAGGTGTTGGTCTAATGAGTTATTTAGTGGCATCTAATTTGCTATGTCGGACATCAGTTTAATTTTCACAAGTTTAATTTCTTGTTCTTCATATTCTTGTTCGAAATACGACTCGGCCTCAATAATTGAGTCATTTTTGGCTTCATGTAAAAAATATTCTAATATTTCTTTTTGTTGTTCTTCATCTAAAATCTCATTTATATGATAGTCAATATTTATTTTTGTTCCGGAATTAACAATCATTTCTATCTCATTTATTAGTGTATCCATGCTGATATTTTTTTGCTCGACAATGTCTTCAAAGGGTATTTTTTTATCTGCACTTTGAATAATAAAGATCTTTAAATCGTTTTTTTTTGCTTTTGATTTGACAACAACATCTTCTATTAGTTCTATATTGTTTTCTTCTGTATAGTTTTTTATTTTTTCAATAAATTGTTTCCCAAATTTCTCTGCTTTTCCATGTCCAACCCCAATAATATTTTTCAATTCTTCCATTGTTGTTGGATATTGTAAAGCCATATCTTCCAATGACGGGTCTTGAAATATTATGAAGGGGGGTAGATTGCTTTTGTCGGAAAGTTGTTTTCGAAGTGTTTTTAAAATCTCCAACAATGTCTTGTCAATTACTGTAGATGGTTCTTCGTTGTTTATTTTTTGTTCTTTTTCGTGTGTTTCTATGAAAAAGGATTTTGGATTTTTTATAAACAATTCACCTTCTTTAGTAATGAAAATTTTTCCATATGAAGTAGTTTTTTTTTCGATTAAATTATCAAGTATAGCCTTTCTAATAATATGTTTGATTGTACTGTCTTGTATTGATTGTAGTTGGTTGAAAGAATTCAAATCACTAACATTATAGTGTTGAATTCTGTCATTTTCTCCTTTTAACATGCTGACCATTTCATTTATGTCAAAATTTGTATTAGAGTCCAAAATTCCTTTTAGAATGATTAAAAGTTCTTGTGTTACATCTTGTTTCTTCTTTTTTGAGTTGCAATTGTCACAATTTTGATGGCAATGAGATTCCTTGTATTGTTCTCCAAAATAATGCAGCAGTTTTTTTCTTCGACATTCTGCAATCCAAACATATGAGTTCATCTCTTCAAGTAATTCCATGTTGATTTCTTTTTCAGAAATTGGTTTTTTTGCATATAAATTTTGAAATTTTTCTACATCATTTTCATTGTAAAACAAGATACATTTTCCTTCTCCCCCATCTCTTCCAGCTCTTCCAGTTTCTTGATAATAGTTTTCCAAGCTTTTTGGCATATTATAGTGAATTACGAATCTTACATCTGGTTTATCAATTCCCATTCCAAATGCAATAGTGGCAACAATTACATTTATTTTTTCCATTAAAAAAGCTTCTTGAGTTTTTTTTCGAACTTTTGGATCTAAGCCAGCATGATAATGGAGACTTTTTATATTATTTAAGTTTAATAGCTCGGATACTTCTTCCGCTTTTTTTCTTGAGAGACAGTAGATGATACCTGATTTATTCTTGTTTAGCTTTATAAATTTGACAATTTCTTTATCAGGGTCTAAATCATGTTGAATTTCATAATATAGATTAGGTCTGTTAAAAGAAGACAGAAAAAAATTATAATTTTCAAGACCTAAGCTTTTGACTATATCTTTTTTTACTTTTTCTGTAGCAGTTGCAGTTAAGGCTATTATAGGTTTTTTGCCAATATTGTTGATAATCGTTTTCAGTTTTCTATATTCAGGTCTGAAATCATGTCCCCATTCAGAAATACAATGTGCTTCATCAACAGCGAAAAATGATATTTTCACATTTTGAAAGAAAGATATGTTAGCCTCTTTACTAATTGTTTCAGGTGCAACAAATAATAATTTTGTTGTTCCTTTTAGAACATGCATTTTTACTGTTTCAAATTCTTTTTTGTTTAAAGTTGAATTTAAAAAGTGCACTATATTTTCATTTTTAGCATGAGTACGTATTGTGTCAACTTGATTTTTCATTAAAGCAATAAGAGGTGAAATGATAATAGCAGTGCCATCCATGATTAGTGCAGGTAGTTGATAGCATAGGGATTTTCCACCACCTGTTGGCATGATGGTGAATGTGTCAATTCCCGAAACTATAGATTGAATAGTTTCTTCTTGGTTGCCTTTAAACTTTTTGAAACCAAAGAATTCGGTTAGAGTATTATATATTTTTTCTCTAATCTTTTCCATTTATCAATGATGTTTTTAAAAAAATACATTTAATTTTATCTACAATAAGATAATTCTTTTTTTAGATTTTTTTATGAAAAATGATATAGATATTGTTCAAATCGGCAAAGATTTAATTACCGAAGAATCAAATGCCTTAATAAAACTTAGAGATCGGTTAGATTCAAGTTTTAATTCTGCGGTGAATTTAATTTCAAAGTCCAAGGGTAGGGTGATTATTATTGGATTAGGTAAAAGCGGCATAATAGGAAGAAAAATAGCAGCCACATTCAATTCTACTGGAACAATTGCTTCATTTATACATGCTAGTGATGCTTTACATGGAGATGCAGGCAATATTAATTCTCCAGATATTATATTATTTATTTCTAAAAGTGGAAATACAGATGAAATCAAGCAGCTTATTCCGTTGATTAAGAAGATGAATAATAAAATTATAGCTATGACAGGTAACGTAGATTCTTTTTTAGCTACACATTCAGATTGTGTTTTAGATGTTTCTATAGAAAAAGAAGCTTGTCCAAATAATTTAGCACCAACTACTAGTACAACTATGCAGCTAGTGATGGGCGATGCTTTATCAATAAGTTTGTTAAGAATTAAAAATTTTTCCAAAGAAGATTTTGCTCGATTTCATCCTGGAGGAGTTTTAGGTAAACGACTTAATTTAACTATTAAGGATATATGTGGTGTAAACAATGCACCTCAAGTAAGTTTAAATGACAAGCTTGATAAAATTATTATGGAAATCTCATCAAATAGGCTAGGAGCAACTGCTGTAATTTCTGATCATAGAATAGTTGGAATTATTACTGATGGTGATTTAAGAAGAATGCTTGAGAAAAAAATAGATTTGGACAAAATAAAAGCTTTTGATTTTATGACTCGGGATCCTAAAATAATTCATCATGAAACTTTAGTGTTTCAAGCATTTAGTATTATGAAAAAGCATAATATTACACAATTGTTAATTACAAAAAATGAGAAATATGTTGGTATTATTCACCTACATGATATTTTAAATCAAAATCTTTTTTAGTCCTATGAAACTAGAGAAAAAAAAGAAAAAAGAATCATTTCTTTCTCATCTGGAAGATTTAAGATGGCATTTGACACGGTCAGTTATCTCTGTGTTTGTTGGAACTTGTCTTGCTTTTTTTTATAAGGACTTTTTATTTGATAAAATTATTTTTGCTTGTAAAGAAAATTCATTTCCAACATATGTTTTTTTATGTAGTTTGTCGGAAAAATTATGCATCCAAGACATGCCCTTTATTTTAATGAATATTGAAATGACCGGTCAATTTACCATGCATATATTAGTGTCTTTTATTACAGGTTTTATTATAGCTTTCCCATATGTTTTATTTGAGATATGGTTGTTTGTTTCCCCTGCAATGTATAAAGCAGAAAAACGTAATTCTATTCTATTCTTCTTTTTCTCTTTTTTTCTTTTTATAATTGGCATTTTGTTTGCCTATTATGTAATTGTTCCATTTTCAATAAATTTTTTAAGTTCATATAGTATTAGTGGTGAAGTCACAAATAAAATTCACTTTATTTCCTTTATTAGAACAATTACTAAAATTATTTTAACAACAGGTTTATTGTTTCAGCTTCCAGTTGTGATTTATTTTTTAACTAAATTTAATTTGGTGACTTCCAGCCAATTAAAGCAATATAGAAGACATGCTTTCGTTATCATACTTATAGTTGCATCTATATTAACTCCACCAGATGTTTTTAGTCAAGTTTTAATAGGCCTTCCTATATTTATGTTATATGAATTTTCCATTTTTATTTCTCGTTTAATGTCGTCTAAATCATGAGGTTAATAGCAAAAAATTTAAAAAAAAATATGGAAACAGATATGTTGTAAACGATGTTTCTATTGAATTAAATAAAGGCGAGGTAGTTGGCTTGTTGGGGCCTAATGGAGCTGGTAAAACAACTACGTTTTATATGTTAGTTGGTTTAATTAGATCATTTGAGGGCGATGTTTTACTAGATGATTATAATATTTCTTCTGAGCCTATGTATATGAGAGCCCGTAAAGGAGTTGGTTATTTACCCCAACAGCCATCAGTGTTTACACATATGACAGTAGAAAATAATATTGTCTCAGTGCTTGAAACTCTTGATTTAAATAAAAATGAGCAATATGTAGAGCTTGAAAAAATATTAGATGATTTTGGATTGAAACGTATAAGAAATACTCAGGGAAATTTGCTTTCTGGTGGAGAGCGCAGAAGACTCGAGATAGCCAGAGCTATCTCAATGAAACCAAAATTCATTTTATTAGATGAGCCGTTTGCGGGTGTAGATCCTATTGCTATTCAGGATATTCAAAATATGATTAAAAAATTGAAAGAAAGAAGTATTGGGGTGCTAATTACAGATCATAATGTAAGAGAGACCTTGTCTATAACAGATAGATCTTATTTGCTTTATGATGGGAAAATATTAAAATATGGAAAGACGAGTGAATTAATTAGTGATGCTGAAGTTAGAAAATTATACTTAGGTGATAATTTCAAATTTTAATTATCAAAAATTTGAAAATCATATTTTTCAGTAATTTGATTCACTAATAATTTTTCACATATTTCTTTTATAGTTTCTTTTGCTTTTTCTTCGCTGTCACTTTCTACTTCCAAGAAAACATGTTTGCCAATCCGAATATTTGATATGTTGTCTATACCAAGTTTCGATGTGTTGTTTTCAACTGTTTTGCCTTGTGGATCCAATAATGCATCTTGTGGCATGATGCTGATTTTTGCAGAAAATCTCATAATTAATTGATTAAAATTATTTTTTATATACTCTATTAGTCCTAAATATATACAATATACATCTAGAAATAAAAATAAAAAACAATTTTCTTTCTTCATTTTTTTTTACATTGAATTCTTGTTTTATATTTAATTTTCAATATGACTTCGTCTTTATTTTTAAGATTTTTTTTATTAGTAATATGTGGTGGTTTTATGCTTTTTTTGAGTTGGCCTCCAATTACATTTTTCACATTTTTTATTTTCATTGCTTTGGTTCCACTATTGATCTTAGAAAAAGATATTAGGGATAAAAAAAAATCATATAAAGCTTATTTTATTTGTGCATATTGTACATTTTTCATTTTTAATCTATTTACTACTTTTTGGATTAAAAATGCACATTTAGCTGGCGCTGTTTTTGCTATATTATGTAATTCCTTATTCATGGCTTTAGTTTTTTATTTTTATGCCAAACTTAAAAATACAATTCAATGGAAAAATCCAATATTGATTTTGCCCATATTATGGATTGCTTTTGAGTATTTGCATTTAAATTGGGACTTAAGTTGGCCTTGGTTAATATTAGGTAATGTATTTGCTTCTCATCCAGTGTTCGTTCAATGGTATTCTTATACTGGTGCTTTAGGTGGAACACTTTGGATATTGATAATAAATATATTAGTGTTTAAGTGCTATGAAAGAAGGACATCTTTGAAAAATGCTAAAGTATATGTTTTAGCACTTTGTGTTGCCATTTTAGCACCTTTTTTATTTTCAAACTTTCTTTATAATCAATATAAATATGAAAATAAAATGGCTTCAGAAGAAATTAAAGACAGTGTAGTTGACACTATTAATGTGCTTGTTGTTCAGCCTAACATAGATCCTTATACTGATAAGTTTTCTCTTTCTCAATTTAATCAAATAGAAGATGTCTACGAGTTAATAAGTGGTCATGTAGATAGTACTTTTAACTATTTGGTTTTACCAGAAACTTTTTTGATTGATCCTATTTGGGAACATAAGTTTGACAATAATTTGAGTATAAAAACACTAAATCAGTGGATAGATAAATATCAATTTGATATTATTGTAGGGGCTACAACTTTAGGTTTATCTGAAAAAAGTGCCACCTCTAAATCTTTGGGAAAGCATAAAGATGCTTGGTATGAAGTATATAATTCAGTTTTATATATGAGAGGTGAAAATTATAAAATTGCTACATACCATAAGTCTAAACTAGTGCCTGGTGCAGAGCAGATGCCTTTTCAACGTATTTTGTATCCTCTTTTAGGAGATCGAATTTTAAATATTGGCGAGTCTACTTCTGTTGGTAATTTTTCAAAACAAGATACTATTTCGATATTTAATCAATCAATAGCACCTGTAATTTGCTATGAGTCTATATATGGTGATTATGTTAGAGGATTTGTGAAAAATGGAGCAAAAGTTATTTTTATTATTACTAATGATGGTTGGTGGAAAGATACTAGTGGATATAGGCAACATAATATGTATGCACAGCTACGAGCAATAGAAACCAGAAGATATATTGCCAGATCTGCAAACACAGGAATTTCATCTATTATAACCCCCCTTGGAGAAATTGATGAATCTTTAGGTTGGAGTGAAAAAGGGGTTATTAAAGCTACTCTGGTATTAAATAATCAATTTACTTTTTATGTGAAACATGGAGATTTTTTAGGTAGAATATCAGCTTTTTTATCAATTCTTTTGTTATTGTATTTTTTTGTTATTAATAAACTTCAATATTCTCATAAATAAATGGTTGGGAACTATTATTTTTGTAATCTAAAATTCTAGAAATATGAATACATTTGATGTTATAGTTATAGGTTCGGGGCCAGGTGGTTATGTGGCTGCAATAAGATGCGCACAATTAGGAATGAAAACAGCTATTGTAGAAAAATACTCTAATCTTGGTGGCACGTGTTTAAATGTTGGTTGTATTCCATCAAAAGCATTATTAGAATCATCAGAGCATTATTTTAAGTCGAAACATGAGTTTAAGCACCATGGTATTAGTACAAATTCTTTAAAAATAAATCTTACTCAGACAATGAGTAGAAAAGAAAAAATTATTTCGGATATGCATCAAGGCTTAAACTTTTTGATGAAAAAAAATAAAATCACAGTTTTTCATGGAATAGGTTCATTTTTTGATGCACATACAATTACTATTTCTAGTAATAAAAAAACTGAAAAAATAAAAGGCACTAATATTATTATAGCAACAGGCTCAAAACCACTTTCACTTCCATTTTTTAATATGGATAAAAAACGCATTATTACTTCTACGGAAGCACTTTCGTTAAGAGAGATTCCTAAGAGTTTAATAATTGTAGGTGGTGGCGTAATTGGATTAGAATTGGGGTCAGTATATGCTAGAATGGGGTCAAAAGTTTCCGTGGTTGATCTTTCCTCTAGTATTTTATCTTCTATGGATTTGAGTTTAGGTAGAGAGTTGAAAAAAGTACTTAGTAGAGATTTGGGTGTTCAGTTTTATTTGTCTTGCAAAGTGGAGCAAATAATAAATTCTGGAAATAGCGTTAAGTTAATTGCTCAATCAAATAAAAAAGAGCAAATTGAATTAGCTGCTGATTATTGTTTGGTTGCCATAGGAAGACATCCTTATACTAGTGGTTTGAAGCTTGATTCAATTGGAGTTGAAACTTCTAATTCAGGTCAAATTGTCGTTAATAAGCTTCTTCAAACTTCATGCTCTCATATTTACGCAATTGGTGATGTGATTGATGGACCTATGTTAGCCCATAAAGCAGAAGAAGAAGGTGTGTTTGTTGCTGAAATTATTGCAGGACAGAAGCCAGAAATTAATCATCATCTAATTCCTAATGTTGTCTATACTTGGCCAGAGGTTGCTTCTGTAGGGTTTACAGAGGAAGAGTTGAAAGAGTCTGGTAGAGACATTAAAATAGGTAGTTTTCCGTTCAAGGCAAATGGTAGGGCCAAAATATCTATGGATACCGACGGGTTTATTAAAATTATTAGTGATGCAGTAAATGATGAAATACTAGGAGTACATATGATAGGTCCTCGCTGTGCTGATTTAATTGCTGAAGCTGTTGTTGCAATGGAGTATAGAGCTTCCTCTGAGGATATTGCTAGAATTACTCATGCACATCCTACTTTTAGTGAAGTTATGAAAGAGGCTGCCTTATCTGCCACGGATAATAGACCATTGCATATTTAATTAGATAAGCTATTCGTTGATTTGTGTTTGAGTTTATTTTAATGCTCCGAAGGGTTGTCAACCCTTTGATTTACCCCCGTAGAATGCGACCAATTGCACGGAGCTATTAAAATAAATATACTTATTTAAAATCAAGAACTGTGCCAAACTCATTTTTTCTAGTTCTTTTTTTCCTCATTTTTTATTGTAAGTTTACTTTAATGGACCAAAAAATCATAAAATATCAACTTTCATGTCCCAGTACATTTAAATCAAAATTATTAGCTTATGCTAAGCGTTTTACTTGTTTCTGTTTTTTAGATAGTAATTCGGGTAATCCAGATAGTGAATTTGATTTTTTATTTGCGTGTAATAAAAAACAAGAATTATTAGATTCAGAAGAACCGTTTTTAGATTTAAAAAATATTATTGATTCTTCTAATGATTGGTTATTTGGTTATTTGACTTATGATTTAAAAAATAGTATTGAAAATTTAAATTCAAATAATTTGGACAACCAATCTTTTCCAAGATTGCATTTTTTTTCAGCTGAAATTATTTTAAAAATAAAAGATCATGATTTAATTATTTTTTATGATTCAAAATATTTAAGGGATGATATAGATAATTTATTTTCTGAAATAAATCACATTTCATTCATTTCTCAAGATTTTGAAAAAATGCAAATTAAATCTAGAATAACCAAAAACGAATATATAGAGACTATTCATGCTATTAAGGAACATTTACAAATTGGAGATATTTATGAAATGAATTATTGTCAAGAATTTTATGTCGAGCATGTAGATATAGATCCTGTTGTTTTGTTTTCTAAATTAAATCATATGTCTAAGGCACCATTTTCAAGTTTTTATAGAATAAATAATAATTTTTGTTTATGTGCTAGTCCAGAAAGATTTTTGAAAAAGGAGGGGAATAGAATTATTTCTCAACCTATTAAGGGTACTATTAAACGACTATCCGATAATCTTTTGGACAGAAATCAAAAAAAAAAATTATTGAGTAGTTCTAAAGATTTTTCTGAAAATGTTATGATCGTAGATTTAGTTAGAAATGATTTTTCGAGATTTGCAAAAAAAAAATCAGTTCATGTTGATGAGTTAGCGGCCTTGTATACATATACTGATGTGCATCATTTAATATCAACTATTTCTTGTGAATTAGATAGTCAAAAGCATTTAGTTGATGCTATTAAATTATCTTTTCCTATGGGTTCGATGACTGGAGCTCCTAAAATTAAATCAATGCAGTTGATTGAAAAATATGAAACAACATTAAGAGGTTTATACTCTGGTGCAATAGGTTATATAAAGCCTAATAAGGATTTTGATTTTAATGTTGTTATTCGTTCAGTTTTTTATAATCAGCAAAGTCGTTATCTTTCGTTTATGGTTGGGGGAGCTATTACTATTGATTCCGATCCAGAATTAGAATATGAAGAATGTTTAGCAAAAGCCAAATCTATTTTTAAGGTGCTTGAAAAATGATTAAAGAATTTTCTAGAATATTAAAAGAACTTGGGGTTATTCATAAGACACGTATTTTGTTAGCTTTAAGTGGTGGAGTAGATAGTATTGTATTGTTTCACTTGTTTCAAAAAATGAATTGTGATTTTGCTATTGCTCATTGTAATTTTTGTTTGCGAGGACATGAGTCGGATGATGATGAGAAATTTATTTATTCTCTTTCACAAGCTAATGGTATTAAAGTATTTGTCGAAAAATTTAACACTAAAGAGTATGCCCAAAAAAACAATATTTCTATTCAAATGGCAGCACGAGAATTAAGATATATTTGGTTTAAAACTCTTAAGAAAGAATTTAATTATAATTTTCTTGCCACAGCTCATCATCATGATGATGCTATTGAAACGGTGTTGATTAATTTAATTCGAGGCACCGGTATTTCGGGGTTACATGGTATTAAGAAGTCTCATGATAATATCATAAGACCTTTAATTTCATTTCACAAGAAAGACATATTACATTATGCTCACCTAAATAAATTAAGTTATCGTGAAGATAGTAGTAATGATGATGATAGGTATGTTAGAAATAAAATTAGAAATCAAATCATACCTTTGATGAAGCAGATTAATCCTAATGTAACTACGTCAATTGGTAAGACAATGTCGAGAATTTATGAGGTTGAAAAGTTATATGTTCAAATTATTAGAGAGAAAAAAGAAAAGTTATTAATAGAAAAAGATAATGAATTTAGGGTTGATATTCCTAGTCTTTTAAATGAAACATCGGCTAAGCAATTATTATATGAGATTGTTTCAGATTTTGGATTTTCAGATATAGATGCAGTTTTTAATTCTTTAAATTCCTCATCAGGTAAGGAGTTTTTTAATAATGATTATTATATGATTAAAGACAGACGGGAGTTAATTATTTCAAGGCACATCAAAATAGACAGTTGTGTTATAGATGAAGATGTAACTTTTGTGAATGTGCCTTTTAAGATAAAATTTATTGTTTCTTCTCACGATAAAATACAATTAAAAGATTGTTCTAAAGAGATAATGTATATTGATTATTCGAAATTAAAGTTTCCATTATTAATTAGGCCATGGAGTGAGGGGGATAGGTTTATTCCCCTTGGAATGAAACGTTTTAAAAAGCTAAGTGATTATTTTATTGATAATAAATTTTCCTTAATAATGAAAAAGAAAGCCTGTGTATTGATCTCAAATAATGATATTGTATGTATTCTAGGAGAACGGCTTGATGATAGATTTAAGCTTGTGGAAGATTCTAAAAAAGTATATATTGTAAAGCTGTAAAAATTATTTTTTTATGAAAAAGTATTTGTTTTTATTATTGTCTCTAATGACATTTAATGTGTTTTCTCAAATTGAAGATCCTGTTGATTGGAGTTTTTCTGTGGAACATATTTCTGAAGATTTATATTATTTAGTTGTTGAAGCTGATATTGAAAAGGGTTGGAATGTGTATTCGCAATACGTAGATCCAGATGGTCCTGTGCCTACGAGTTTGTCATTTTTTACTGAGACAAAGAAGTCTTTTGAATTGATCGATTCAGTAATGGAGTCTAATACTACAACTAAATTTGATCCGGTTTTTGAAATGAATTTATCTTCTTTTCAAACTAAAGCTGTGTTTAAACAAAAAATCAAATTACTAGATGAAACTTTACCTATTATACAGGGAGAATTAGAATTTATGGTGTGTAATGCGACTATGTGTTTGCCACCTGATTATGTTGACATGTTATTTGATTTTAAAAAAAAAAATAATATTGGAAATTTAACAGATCAACACGATCATAAAACGCAAGATAGTAGTTATAAAATACCTAGTATTGATTTAAATAATCCAATTGGTGCTTGTGGTGAGAAAAAAGGTGAAAAGTCGTTGTGGGGAATTTTCTTTTTAGGTATAATAGGTGGGTTTATAGCTCTTTTAACTCCATGTGTTTTTCCAATGATTCCATTAACTGTTAGTTTCTTTACTAAAGGTTCTGAACAGAGATCTAAAGCTATTTATAATGCTTTGCTTTATGGTATATTTATATTTTCCACATATACTTTACTAAGTTTGCCTTTTCATTTAATGCCTAATATTAATCCAGAGGTTTTAAATGAAATATCTACTAATCCGTGGTTAAATATTAGTTTTTTTATAATTTTTCTTGTTTTTGCTATTTCCTTTTTTGGATATTTTGAAATCACTCTTCCAAGTAGCTGGAGTAATAAGGCTGGTTCTGGAAGAGATATAGGTGGTGTGATTGGTATTTTCTTTATGGCATTAACATTAGCCATAGTTTCGTTTTCTTGTACAGGACCAATATTGGGATCCCTTTTAGCTGGAACCTTATCGTCAGCTACTGCTGACACTGTTTCATTTTTAGGATTTGACACGGCTCTGGTGTCTCTAAAGCTTAGTTTAGCTATGGCTGGATTTGGACTTGCACTTGGATTGCCATTTGCATTATTTGCAGCTTTTCCAACTTGGTTAAAATCTTTACCTAAATCAGGAGGATGGCTTAATACAGTAAAAGTTGTATTAGGGTTTTTAGAAATAGCATTAGCAATTAAATTCCTTTCAAATGCCGATTTAGTTGAACAATGGGGTTTGATAAAAAGAGAAACCTTTTTTGCGTTATGGTGTTTAACATTTTTGGGTCTAGTACTTTATCTATTTGGTTTCATTAGATTTCCACACGATAGCCCTAATCACACATTGAGTAAAGGCAGAATGACTTTTGGGATTGTAACATTTGGTTTTATGATTTATCTGTTCCCTGGAATTATTGGTCAAGATTGGTGGAGTCATAAATTTTTAAGTGGGTTCCCTCCGCCAAAGTATTATTCATATTTAAATCATGAACATCAAATTCAAAATATTTTTCATGACTATGATAAAGGAGTTAGTTATGCTAAAGAAAACAACAAGCCTATTTTAATTGATTTTACTGGATGGGCTTGTGTGAATTGTCGTAAGGTGGAGGACGATGTTTGGGTAGATAAAAATGTAAAAAGTTTACTTAATAATGAATATGTTGTTATATCATTGTATGTGGATGAAAAAATACCATTACCTAAGGAGGAACAAGAGATAGTTGATATTATTACTCGTGATGGAAAGATTAAGAAAAAGAAAATCCGAACTATAGGAAATAAATGGAGCACGTTACAAAGTCTGACCTTTGCTAACAATACACAACCCCTTCACGTATTAATTACTCCTGATGAGGAATTATTGGGGCATCCTGTTGGTTATAGTTATGCGAAAAATGCAAATAATTATGTTGATTATTTGGAGTGTGGTTTAAAAGCTTTTAAAAAATGAAAATGCCAATATCAGAAATAATAGATAGATACACTATTACTAAATTGAAGTCTGAAAGAACAAATGAAGATGTGGCAGAAGAATTGAATTTTTATAAAAAAGAACTAGATGGGTATAAAGTAAATTTAGATAATTACATTGAGTTAATGTATAATATTAATGGAAAAATATGGGATACTGAAGGTGATATTAGAAAGGGAACGGATTTACCATTGGAGGAAATAGGTAGACTTGCTTTAAAGGTTAGGGATTTAAATTGTGAACGAAATAGTATTAAAGCAGATATTGTTGATCGATTTTCTGAAGGTTTTAAAGAAATAAAAATTAATTATAAAAAAATTAATTATGGTAGAAATTAAGACGGTACATTTAAGTAGAATGTCTATTCTAATTTGTACCTTTGTGTTGTAATTGTTAAGTTGAATTGAAATGAAAAAAGTACTTATATATATATGTTTCGTTTTGTCTTTTTGTGTGTTTTCGCAAGAAAGTTTAAATATGGATTTGGTTGGTAATTTACCATATTCTCAAGGCACGAATGATATTTGGGGTTATGCAGATGGTAATATTGAATATGCTCTTGTAGGTACTGTCACTGGTTTTTCTGTAGTAGATGTTACTAATCCTGCTAATCCAGAAGAGCTTTTTTTTATAAATGGCAGTAGTTCGACCTGGCGAGATGTAAAAACTTGGGGTAAATATGCTTATGTGACAACTGAAGCCTCTGATGGCTTATTAATTGTTGATTTAAGTGATATAACAGGGCAAACATATGTCTATACAGAAGAATTTTTTACCACTTCTCACAATATTTATATTGACGAAAATGGCTATGCGTATATTTTTGGTGCTGATACAGGTAACGGAGGTGCTGTAATTCTCGATCTTAATAACGATCCTATGAATCCTACTTTAGCTGGTATTTTTGATGATTATTATTTACATGATGGTATGGTAAGAGGAGATACTTTATGGGGTTCAGCAATTTATGCAGGAGTATTTTCTGTAATTAATGTTGCTGATAAAGCAAATCCAACCATTATGTCTTCGTATCCTACATCTTGTCAATTTACTCACAATGCATGGATTTCAGATGATAATAATTATTTATTTACTACTGATGAAACTGCAGGGTGTTATGTTGGTGCATATGATGTTTCGGATATATACGATATACAAGAAATTGATTTAATTCAAGAATGGACTGGTGATGGTGCTAGTGGGGCTCAAGAAAATGTGATTCCTCATAATACTCATGTATTTGGAGATTATTTGATTACGTCTTATTATACTTCAGGTGTTACTGTAATTGATGCTAGTGATCCATTTAATCTAATTGAAGTTGCGTATTATGATACTTCCCCCATGACAGGTGGTAGTTTTGATGGTTGTTGGGGAGCTTATCCATATCTGCCTTCTGGTTTAGTATTGGCTACAGATCAACAAGAAGGCCTATTTATATTACATACTCCTTATGGTGCTTATGAAGGATTTGGGTGTACTGATCCAAATGCATCTAATTATGACCCTGATGCTATGATTAATGATGGGTCATGTGAGTTTTTTGGTTGTACAGATTCAACAGCAGAAAATTATGATATTAATGCAACAAATGATGATGGGTCATGTGAATATTTTTGTGATAATTTCATTGTTGATACACCATTATGTCCAGATGAATTAATGTATGTTGTGAATTATGGTGAAACAGTTTCGTTAGACTGTGCTGGTAATTTAGTTAGTTTTTTAGATTCTGATGGAAATTTATTAAGTGTTGGATCTTCATATGTTACTAATCCAATTTATGAAAACACTATGTTTTCCGTGATTAATCAGGCTGTTGTTGAATCCTATAATTCGACTGTGGGTGAACCAGAACATCAAGGTTCGGGTCAAAATAGTGACTACAGTAGTAGTGTGTATAATGGGGGATTACTATTTGATTGTTATGCAAATTTCACTTTAAATAGTGTGAAAGTATATACGGATTATGCAGGTGAAAGAACTATAGAGTTAAGAGATAATAATGGAAGTTTAGTTGTAGATTTAATTGTAAATATTCCAGAAACTGATGATAATGGATATATTGTTAATTTGGATTGGGAAATTGAACCAGGTGAACAGTACATTCTAACGACAAATTCACAGATGAATAATATTAATTTTGGAGATAATAACCCTATGTTAAAAAGAACTACTGGGGGATTGCCAGATTTCCCTTTTTTAATTAATAATGTGGTAGCGATAACAGAGGGCTATTATACTCAGGGTAATGGTAATGATGGCTCTTCCGAGGATTATTATTATTATTTCTATGACTGGCAAATTAATTATGATAGGAGTTGTGAAAGTGATCCTGTAACAATTTATGTCTATTTGCCCTCATCTATAAATGAAATCCATTCTCAAAAATCACTAATTAAGGTTTTTGATGTATTGGGTAGAGAAACAATAAATAAAAAATTCAGTATTGAAATTTATGATGATGGTACGGTAGAGAAAAAGATTATTTTAAAATAGATCTTGAAATAACAATCTTTTGTATTTCAGATGTCCCCTCATAAATTTGTGTGATTTTGGCATCACGCATTAAGCGTTCTACATGATATTCTTTCACAAATCCATATCCTCCATGTATTTGAACAGCTTCTGTAGTTATTTTCATAGCCTTTTCTGCGCAATATAACTTGGCCATTGAACTAGAGAGAGCGTAGCTCATATTATTGTCCTTTTGCCATGCAGCTTTTAAGCATAATAGCCTTCCACAATCAATTTCTGTTGCCATATCAGCAAGTTTAAATGCAATTGCTTGATGTTTAATTATTTCCTTTCCAAACGCCTTTCTTTCTTGTGAATATTTCAAACTTAATTCATATGCTCCGCTAGCAATTCCAAGAGCTTGTGAAGCTATGCCAATTCTGCCACCTTCTAATGTTTTCATCGCAAATTTAAACCCAAATCCATCTTCTTGAATTCTATTTTTTTTAGGAACTTTTACATCTGAAAACATGATTGAAGTAGTGTCAGAGCTTCTGATTCCAAGTTTATTTTCTTTTGGACCGACAGTTAATCCAGGTGTGTCTTTTTCTACTATAAATGCGTTAATACCCTTGTGCCCTTTTTCAATATCTGTTTGTGCTATAACTAAATATATTGAGGCGCTACTACCATTAGTAATCCAGTTTTTAGTTCCGTTCAGCAAATAATAATCTCCTTTATCAATGGCAGTTGTTCTTTGTGATGTAGCATCTGATCCTGCTTCAGGCTCAGACAAACAAAAAGCACCAATAATTTCACCTGATGCAAGGCGATGAAGATATTTTTCTTTTTGCTCTTCAGATCCATATTTTTCTATACCCCAACAAACTAGCGAATTATTTACTGACATAATCACTGAACAAGAAGCATCTACTTTGGAGATCTCTTCCATTGCTAGTACATATGATATTGTATCCATACCACCCCCGCCATATTGTGGGCTTACCATCATTCCAAGAAACCCCATGTCAGCCATTTTCTGTATTTGCATTTTTGGAAACTCCTTGTTTTCATCTCTTTCAATTACTCCTTCTAGTAATTCATTTTGGGCAAAGTCTCTAGCAGTGTCTCTAATTAATTTTTGTTCAGTAGATAAAGTGAAGTCCATATTTTATATATAAAAATTAGTATTAAAATTAATTCTTTTTTCTATTTTAATACAAACTATTATGATAAATATAAAAGATAAATACGTTGTATTAGGCCTTATGTCAGGAACATCCATGGATGGTTTAGATATATCTTGTGCGGAGTATTATAAAATAAATAATAGATGGGCGTTTAAGTTTTTAAAAGGAGAAACGTTTCTTTATAATAAATCTATAAAATCAGATTTTTTACAGTTATTTAGTGGACAAAAAAATGTGGAAGAGGTGGATGTTAAATTTGCTCATGTTATGTCGGATTTCATTATCTCTTTTTTAGAAAATCATAATCTAAATCCAGATTTAATTTCTTCACATGGTCATACTATTTTTCATCAACCAGATAATGGATATACTCTTCAAATTGGCTCTGGAAAAATTATTGCAGAAAGAATCAATATTCCAGTAGTGAATAATTTTAGACAGCAAGATATTGATTTGGGAGGACAGGGTGCACCATTGGTTCCAATTGGAGATAAGTTTTTGTTTTCTGAATATGCTGCTTGTGTTAATTTAGGAGGCATAGTTAATATTTCATATGATTATAATAATTCAAGAATTGCATATGATATTTGTCCTTGTAATATCATTTTGAATTATTTATCACAAAAAAAAGGCCAAGAATATGACCATAAAGGCAGTATTGCTTTAAAAGGCGAAGTCCATAAGGACTTATTAAAGAGTTTGTCAGCGATAAATTATTATAAATTATCGTTTCCTAAATCTTTAGGTAAAGAATATATTGATCAAGAATTTTTACCTATTATAGATTCTTTTAAATTAAATCCACGAGATTTATTATCAACTTATGTTGAACATATTGCTATTATAATAGCTAATGTCCTTTCAGATTATAATATTTCAAATGTTCTTTTTACTGGTGGAGGAGTATTTAATAGTTATTTAATATCCCGAATACGATATTATACAAATACAGAAATTATTATTCCCTCTTCTCAGTTAATTAATTTTAAAGAAGCTCTTGTATTTGGTTTTTTAGGTCTTTTGCGATACCTAAATCAACCCAATTGTTTGGGTTCTGCTACTGGAGCTAGTCAAAACCACTGCTCTGGAGACATATATGTTGTGTAATGTTGAAAACTATTTATTCATGTGGTTTTTTTATTTTTTTTTACTTGCTATTTTTGGGTTTATTAAATTTGCTTCATGAAAGTATTGCTTGATAAATATGAAAAAAAATCTCCTGAAATTATCTTTGAGTGGCAGGATCCAGAAACTGATGCTGTAGGTTGGGTGGTAATTAATTCTTTGAGAGGTGGTGCAGCAGGTGGAGGCACAAGAATGAGAAAGGGATTAACAAGATACGAAGTTCTGTCCCTTGCTAAAACTATGGAGATTAAGTTTACTGTTTGTGGCCCCCCAATTGGTGGAGCTAAATCAGGCATTAATTTTGATCCATTAGATCCAAGAAAAAGAGAAGTGTTAAGTAGATGGTATAAAGCCGTTTCTCCTTTATTGAAAAATTACTATGGTACAGGTGGAGATTTAAATATTGATGAAGTAAATGAAGTAATTCCGCTTACTGAAGATTGTGGTGTATGGCATCCTCAAGAGGGTATTTTTTCTGGCCATTATTCGCCATCTTCACCAGAAAAAATAAATCGTATTGGACAATTAAGATATGGAGTCAAAAAAAAATTAGAAGATCCTCATTACAGTCCTAATATTAAAGAAGATATTATGATAGCAGATATGATTACTGGTTTTGGAGTTGCAGAATCCGTCAAGCACTATTATAATATATGGGGTGGGCAAGTAGAAAATAAGAAAGTAATAGTACAGGGGTGGGGTAATGTTGGTGCTTCAGCAGCCTATTATCTTTCACAATCAGGAGCTAAAATTGTTGGTGTTATAGATAAGCATTCGGGTATAATTAATGAAAAAGGTTTTTCTTTTGAAGACATTACAGAACTTTTTTTAAATAAAGAAAATAACAAGTTAATAGCACCAAATACTTTATCATTTCAAGAAGTGAATAAAATAATATGGGATGTTGAATGTGATGTTTTTATGCCATGTGCAGCATCTAGGTTAGTTGATTTAGATCATGTGAAAAGATTAATTAAAAGTGGTGTTGAACTTATAGCTGCAGGTGCTAATGTGCCATTTTCAGATAAAGAAATATTTTATGGTTCCATTGCAGAGTATGCAGATAATAAGTTGAGTTTAGTGCCAGATTTTATTTCTAATTGTGGAATGGCTAGAGTTTTTGCTTATTTAATGGAGAAAAGACGATTAGAGTTGACAGATAAAGATATTTTTTTAGATTGTTCAAATACTATATTTAAGGCATTGCAAGATTGTTACAATCAAAGTCCAAGTAAATTAAATATAGCATCTACAGCATTAGAAATATCATTAAACAAATTATTAACGCAATAAATTAATTGATTTTGATAGCAATTATAGTGTCCATCTTTATTTTAGGTTATGTGTGTATAATTTTAGAGCATCCAATTAAAATTGACAAGGCTGCAACAGCAA
>NZWM01000021.1 GCA_002698365.1 Flavobacteriales bacterium
CTATTCCAATTAGAGCAATTCCAATAGTTGCTGCTGTTGTCCACGAACTTCCGGTTGAAAGTGATACTATCGCACATATAATACATGTAGTAAAAAGAAAAAACCGAGGACTTATAAGTTCTGTTCCGTAATATATCATAGCGGGTACTATCCCTGAAAGTATCCATGTGGATGTAAGTCCCCCAATGATTAATAAAATTGCAATTGCATTCATTGAGGATTTGATACTGTCATAAACGCCTTTTTTTAGTGTTTCAAGATTGGTTTTGTTAAAAAATGCTATACATGATGCAAATAATGATGCAATTAATAGAGCAATTTGATTTGGTCCATTCATTGTATTCTCAAAGAAAAATATATTAAAACATAATAGTAGAATTAGTACGAGAATGGGGGAGAATGTAATTAATATGTTTTGTCCTTGTTTCATTGTGTTAACTCAAGTATTTTTTTATACACTTTGACTGTGGGAAGTCCCATAATATTATAAAATGATCCCGATATTTTCTTTATTCCAATTAAACCAATCCATTCTTGAATCCCGTAACTTCCAGCTTTATCAAATGGTTTATATTTTTCAATATAAAAATCAATTTCATTTTTGCTTAATTTTTTAAAATACACTATGCTTCTTTCATGAAATGAAATTGTGTTCGTTGTTGTTTTCATAGTTACTCCGGTAACAACAAAATGTCTTTTGTTAGATATATATTTTAACATTTTGATTGCTTCTTTTTTCGATTTTGGTTTACCTAACACTCGTTTTTTATTATATACTATTGTGTCTGCACATATTAATATGTTATTTGTTTTTATTTTATGTGCTTGAGCTTTTTTTTTAGATAGAAAGACAGCAACTTGAATAGGTGATAAGTTTTTTGGATATTTTTCATCCACATCTAATTTTCTCGTTTCAAATTGAAACCCCATTAATTGCAATAACTCAATTCTTCTGGGTGACTTTGATCCTAAAATAATATTTTTTTTAATATTTGACTTTACCATTTAAATCCCATTGATTATTTACTCGGAGTGTTTGTTCTATAATATCTCTTACACATCCTTCTCCGCCTTTTTTTCGTGAAATATAGTCGGATGTTTTTTTGACATCATAAGACGCATCGTGTGGACAACAACTGAATCCAACATGTTGCAATGCTTCTAGGTCAGGAATATCATCTCCCATATATGCTATTTGTTCTGACGACAACCCATAGGTTTTAATAAAATCTTTGAGGATGGGTAATTTATTATGTACTCTTAAAAACACTTCATGTACACCTAGTTTTTTTAATCTTGTTTTTATATTTTCTTCTTTTCCACCTGTAATTATGGCTATTTTGTATCCATGATGTATAGCTAATTTTATTGCATATCCATCTTTTGCATTCATTTGTCTTAAAAATTTGCCATCAGGATATAGGATGAGCCCACCATTAGTTAAAACCCCATCTACATCTAAAACAAATGCTTTAATTTTTGTTAATTTTTTTTTATACTCAGTGTTCATGCTCTTTTAAAATATTTTGTGATAATAATTTATATATTTTCTTATGATTTTTATCTATTAATAGAGATAAATGTTCCTTAATGGTGTTTTTGTCTCCTCTTTTTGCCGGACCAGTTTGATTATTGAGAGGATTTTTATTTAAATTTTTTTGTGCAGTATATTGAATTAAAGGATTTAATAAGTCAAAGTTAATATTCTCATTGTCTAAAATGTTTTTTGATATTGAATAACAATAATTAGAAAAGTTAGATGCTATAACAGCTGCTAGATGTAGATGTTTTCTTTTTGAGGAATTAAGGACAATTACATTGTTGGAAATTTGTTTACTTAAATTAAGTAGTTTTTTTTCTAAAATAGGTGAATTGGCTTCTATGCAAATAGGAATATTTCTAAAATCTACTTCCATTTCTTTGTTTAGCGATTGAACGGGATATATAACGCCATAACTCTTTTTATTATTCAATATATTGATGGATGTATTCCCAGATGTATGTACAATGTTTGCATTTGGTAATAATTTTGCGATTTCAGATATATTATCATCATTTACACATATCACAATTAAATCTACTTTTTCTAAATCAGACGGATTTTGTATAAATTGTGAGTTTAATTTATTTGCTAAATTTTGACCTGACTTTTTATTTCTACTGAGTATTTGAACAACTTCAATATTTGCTGTATGCCAAGCAAGACCTAATTGTGTGGCAGCATTGCCAGAACCAATGATGGTAATTCTTTTTATCATATAAATTATAAACTATCTTTAATAATAATATAAAAATAAATACTTTTGCTTTCTATAAAATTAAATTTTGAATAAATATTTTAACTATTTGTTTTCTATTCCATCTGCATTATTTTTAATGTTTGTTTTTGCTATTGCCATAGGAGTCGCAACTTTCATTGAAAATGATTATGGTACGATTGCGGCTAAAGCTCTTATATTTAATAACTGGTGGCTAGAGTTATGTCTGTTTTTATTGACTGCTATTTTCATCTATAATATATTTATTTATAAGTTGTATCATGTTAGAAAGCTACCTGTTTTATTTCTACACCTATCTTTTATATTGATTATTGTTGGGGCTGCAATTACTAGATATACAGGTAGTGAAGGTATGATGAGGATAAGAGAGGGTAATTTAAATAATCAATTTGTTTCTAGTACTACCTTTTTAACTTTTAAGGTTCATAATAACCAAACCCAATATATGGTTGATAAACCACTATTATTATCTTCTATATCAAATAATAAGTTCTCTATCCCTAATTATTTTGGTAAAACAATTAAAATTGACAATAAAAAAATAAAAGTAGAATATCTCAATTTTATTCAAGACCCTATTGATCAAATACTTGAAAATCAAAAAGATGGATATGATGTTTTAGAGTTAGTTGTCCCAGCTAAATCTGGAGGAATGCAATCGGAATATATAGCTGTTAATAAATCTAAAGAAATTAATGATTTATTGGTATCTTTTAATGCAAATCTACTTGTGTCAAAAGATGTAGGTGAGTCGAATGCTGATTTTTTAATTTCCAAATTGGATTCTAGTTTTTATTTTACATCTATATATGATGTGGAATACATGAGGATGTCAGATCAAAGTAAAGGCGTTTTAGAAAAACAAACTCGACATTTATTAAATGCAAAAACATTATATACTATTAATGGAAAAAATATGGTGTTTAAGAATTATTTTAATAATTCTATTATTACGAAATCAACTTCTTCTATTAAAAATGATGATAACACTTCGGATTTGTTAAAAATTAAGTTAATTGTAGCTGACAGAGATACTATTATTGATTTATATGGAACCAGAGGATTAATATCACCTAAGAGTTATTTCACTTTTAATGATTTGTTTTTTTCTTTTTCTTATGGTTCTAAAAATTACTCTCTTCCATTTGCTATTTTTTTAAAAGATTTTCAATTAGAGAGATATCCTGGCTCCAATAGTCCTTCTTCTTTTGCTAGTGAAGTAGAAGTCATAGATGGAGAAGAAAAAATGGATTATAGAATATTCATGAATAATGTGTTGAATTATAGAGGATATCGGTTTTTTCAATCATCTTATGATGATGACGAAAAGGGGACTATTTTATCTGTTAATAAAGATAGGGCAGGAACAATATTTACTTACATAGGCTACTTGTCTCTTCTGTTATCGGTAATTAGTGTTTTGGTTTCAAGATTTTCAAGATTTAATTTGCTAAATAAAAACATTAAAAAAGAATCATAAAAGATGTTTACTTTTAAAAACTATATTATTTTATTTCTTTCAACCTTCTTTCTATTGTTGTGCAATTTTGAGGTTATGTCTAGTCCTCTTATTGATTCTGTAGATACAAATAGAGAGAATAATGGTGTTATTGCCTTAGATGTATTGTTAGAAGAAAGAACTGTGAATAATCATCATGCTGAAAAATTTTCTAAAATATTAACGATTGATAATCAAGGAAGAATAAAGCCTTACCATACTTTTGCATCTGAGATTATTAGAAAAATATCCAGAAAAGAAAGGATTAAAAACCAAACTCCGTCCCAAGTAGTGTTAGGTATGACCATCGATCCTTTATTATGGCAAATGATTCCCATCATAAAAGTGAAAGATGTTGATATTTTAAATTTGCTCAATGTTAATCAAGAATTAGTTTCGTTTGTATCCTTTTTTAAGGATAATGAATATATTTTAACACCTTATGTTGAGAGTGCATATGCTAAAAAACCTATTGACAGAACTAAATTTGATAAACATATCATTGAAGTTGATGAGAGAGTAAACATCTGTTCTATGGTTTTTTCTGGTAATTTAATAAAACTATTTCCTGGTCCTAATAATACATGGTCAACAGATGTTTCTATGCAAATACCAGGAGTAGACAGTGCAAAAACTTTTAGCTTTCAATATATTTATCGTGATTTAGTATTTTCTGCATTTGATACAGGTTCTTGGACAGAAGCAAATAGTATATTATCTTTTATTCATAATGAGCAAAATAAATATGCAGCATCAGATTTGCCGTCCACAAAGAAAATAAATGCAGAAATATTTTATAATAATTTAAACCCTTTTGGCTGGACAAGATTATTCATTTTTTATTTTTTAGGAGGATGTTTATTGTTATTGTTTTTAATGATTAAAATCTTTCACTCCAATAAGTTTATTGATTCGTCTATTTTTACTCTTCATTTTTTTATTTTTTCATTTTTCGTTTTCCATCTGCTTTCTTTGGCATTAAGATGGTATGTGTCGGGGCATGCACCTTGGAGTGATGCTTATGAATCTGTTATTTTCATTGCATTTGCTACTATGTTGGCTGGTATGGTTTTTTCAAGAAAATCTAGATTTTCTCTTGCTGCTTCCTGTGTCGTTGCATCCATGTTATTATTTGTAGCTAACATCAATTGGTTGAGCCCAGAACTCACTAATTTAGTTCCAGTATTAAAGTCATATTGGCTTATGATACATGTTTCGGTTATAACATCTAGTTATGGTTTTTTTGGATTATGTGCTTTTATTGGTTTTTTAAATTTGATATTAATTATTCCCAAAAAAGAAAAAAAAATAGATGCTAATATTCAGGATTTAACAATTATTAATGAGCAGTCTATGGCTATAGGTTTGTTTTTACTTACAGTAGGAACTTTTTTAGGTGGTGTTTGGGCAAATGAGTCTTGGGGCCGTTATTGGGGTTGGGATCCTAAAGAGACATGGGCTTTGGTTAGTATTATTGTATACGCACTCATTCTTCATATACGACTGTTAAAATCAAAAAGTTATATCTTTTTCTTTAATTTCTGTGCCTTATTTGGATTTGGTTCTATTCTAATGACATATTTTGGGGTGAATTATTATTTAGATGGCTTACATTCTTATGCAGCAGGGGATGCTTTTCCGGTGCCTACTTTTGTGCCGTGGACAGTTGTAATTTTAGGAGTTCTTTCAATGGTTAGTTTTATTAGGTTTAAAAATTCTACAAGATAGATTATGAATAAGGTTGATATTTTAGCTTTTGGTGCGCATCCTGATGATGTAGAATTGGGATGTGCCGGCACCATTTTGTTACAAATTTCATTAGGATATAAGGTTGGTGTTATAGATTTAACTAAGGGAGAGTTGGGTACTAGAGGTACTTCAGAAATTAGAATGCAAGAATCAGAAATTGCCTCTAAAAAGATGGGGCTTTCCTTCAGAGATAATCTTGAGTTTTTAGATGGTTTTTTTCAAAACAATAAAAAGAATCAATTAGAAGTAATAAAAAGAATTCGTGCACATAGACCATCTATTGTCTTATGTAATGCTATTTGTGATAGGCATCCGGATCATGGTAGGGCAGCCGAGATAATTTATGATGCTTGCTTTTTATCTGGTTTGGAGAAAATTAAGACCACTTTTAATGGTGTGAATCAGAAAGTTTTTAGACCTCAAGTTTTATATAATTACATTCAATATAATGATGATAAACCTGATTTCATTATTGATATATCTGATTTTATGAACCAGAAAATGGATATCATTAAATCTTATGTGTCACAATTTTATAATCCTGCTTCCAAAGAGTCAGCAACTCTAATATCCAAAAAGAGTTTTTTAGAATTAGTTAAAAATAGAAATGCAGATTTAGGTCGATTTATTTCTGTAGAATATGCAGAAGGATTTACAACTCATAGGTATATGGGTACTAAGAATTTATTTAATCTTATTTGACTTTTAGTTCAATAATTTTTTTATTTTCTATAAAACCTTCTAGAAAATCACCTTTATGAATTTTTGATACACCCTCTGGTGTGCCCGTAAATATAAGATCTCCTTTTTTTAAAGTAATAAATTGAGATATGAAAGATATAATAAAGTCAATTTTAAATATCATATCTTTTGTATTTCCAATTTGCATTGGTGTCTTATTAACTAAAAGCTGAAAATTAATATTATCTATATTTTGTATTTGTGTTTTGTCAATAAATTTTCCTATTGGAGCTGACCCATCAAATGATTTTGCTTTTTCCCATGGTAGACCATTTTTTTTTAACCTTTCTTGTACGTCTCTAGCTGTAAAATCTATTCCTAATGTTAATTCACTATAGTAATGCTTTGCAAATTTTTCTTGAATGTGTTTTCCTGTTTTGTTGATTTTTACAACCAATTCAATTTCGTGATGTATTTCTTGCGAAAAATCAGGAATAAAAAATGGTTGGTTTTTTAAAGGAATCGCTGTTTCTGGTTTTAAAAAAAAAACAAGTTCTTTTGGTGTATTGTTTTTTAGCTCTAGGATATGTCCTTTGTAATTTCTTCCAACACAAATTATTTTCATATTTCTTTATTAATATCAAAAGATTCTAAATAATCAGCAATTCTTTTAAGAAATCGTCCCCCTAAAGCACCATCAACAACTCTATGGTCGTAAGATAAAGAAAGAAACATTTTGGATCTTATACCTATAGAATCTCCGAAATCAGTTTCTATAACGGTTGGTTTTTTTTGAATTTTACCTAATGCCAGTATAGCTACTTGTGGTTGGTTGATAATTGGTGTCCCCATAACACTTCCAAATGAGCCCACATTTGTAACTGTAAATGTACCTTCAGTAATTTCATCTGGTTTCAGTTGATTTTCACGTGCTCTTTTAGCTAAATCATTTACAGCTTTCGTTAATCCTAGTATATTTTTTTCTTGTGCTCTTTTAATTACTGGCACAATAAGGTTTCCGTTGGATAATGCTGTCGCCATTCCTAAATTAATATTTTTATGTTTTATTATATTATCTCCATCCACAGAAATATTAATTAAAGGAAAGTCAATAATTGCTCTTATTACAGATTCAAATATTATAGGAGTGTAAGTAATTTTTTCTTGTTCTCTTTGTAGGAATTTATTTTTTATTCTATTTCTCCACTCTACAATTTTAGAGACATCTGCTTCTACAAATGATGTTACATGGGCTGAAGTAGACTTGCTTTTAATCATATGTTTTGCAATCAACTTTCTCATTCTATCCATTTCTATAATTTCAATATCACCAGTTCCTGTTAGCGTATTGATATGAGCTTGTGAGGTTTCAATATTTTCTGCTGTTGTGTGTGTGTGTTGTGAGGTTTCAATATTTTCTGCTGTTGTCTGTGTGTGTGTTGAGGTTTCTGCTGATTTAGTTTGAATATAATTTAATAAATCAGACTTTGTAAGGCGTCCATTTTTTCCCCCACCTTTTATGCGGTCTAATTCAGTTATAGATATATTCTCTTTTTTGGCAATATTTTTCACTAATGGAGAGTAAAAACGATTTGATGTATTTTGTTTTTTTTCATCATCAGTGTTTGTAGTAGAGGGTGCCCCGGATTCTCTGATAATAGAGTCTTTTTCAACTTCGTTAGAATTCTTTATTGGTGTTGTTTTTGTTTCTAAATCTTTTTTTTGTTCATCTTTTTCGCCATCTTCAATAATAGCAATTACCTCACCAACCTTGACCACTTCATTTTCATTATATAATTTTTCTTTTAAAATACCTTTTGCAATAGATGGGATTTCTGAATCTACTTTATCGGTTGCAATTTCAACTACGGTTTCATCAAGTTCAATATTGTCACCAATATTTTTCACCCACTTTATAATTGTTGCTTCTGCAACACTTTCACCCATTTTCGGCATAATTAATTCAATTCTACTCATAGAGAATACTTTGAAGAATAATAAATAATAAACAAAGCTAATTAAAAAAGTCTATATATTTTTTAAAAAATGTTTTTATAGAACTCTTTTGTTTTTGAGTATTTTCTAATGAATATAGGGTTCCTTGTGAATGAATTGAATTACTTCCAATAATGAATGTACTTTCTGTAGGTGCAATTTTGATATCAATTCTTTTATGCATTTTGCTCATATAGGTCATCATTTCTTTAGCAGTGATATCCTTAGCAGAAAAAATGATTTCATTCAATTTATAAATTGTTATTATTTCTTTCAATTGTTGGAGCTTTCCTAAGCTGGACTTTTTATTTTTATCTATATTTATTTGTCCAATAATATTAGTGTTTTGATTTGTGGTGTTAATAATCCTTGAAATTCTTTTAAACTCATTGTCATTTGCTATAATGCCTATTCTTTTCATCTTATTAGATTGAGTTTTTAAAAAATCAATAGGTAAAAGATTTAGTAGATGTCTTAAACACAATAAATTTAATATAATTGCTAATGCTCCTAATATAATTAGTGCTCTTGAAAATCGTAAGTTTTCTGGTAATAGTCCATATGCAATTAATAATCCAATAGTACCTACTAAAACTCCTTTTGTGATGTTAGACGTTTTTACAGGTTGATTGTAACCATTTTTGAGCCAAATACCACTTAACCAAAACAATATGTAAAATGGAATCACAAATTCAAAAAATGTGTCGTTATAATAATTTTTATCTGAAAAATAATTAGTTGCCCATATATTTTTTAAAATATACATGCTAAACAGCATTATTAGTATGTCTAATATGGGGTATATTAATTTAGATAGAATCCGTTTAACAATGGATATTGATGCTCTAATCAGTATAGCTGTGTTAATCATGAAAATTAATGGATTAGCTTTTTTTGTGTCATAATGTTTTTTAACAAAGATGATCATGGCTTGATAAAAGGTGAGTATATAATTTATACTCGTTTTTTTTGTGCTTTCGCCTTTATAATGTATTATACTTGTTGTGGGTAGATAAAAATTTTTATATCCCTTTTTTTGTATCCTGTAAGATAGATCTATGTCTTCACCATACATAAAGAATTTTTCATCTAACAATCCTATCTCATCTAGTATTTTTTTTCTAGTCATAAAAAACGCACCAGAAATCACATCTATTTCATGTGTTTTTTCTTTGTCAAGATAGTTTAAGTGATATTTTCCAAATTTTTTAGATTTTGGAAAAAGGAAACTTAATCCAAATATTTTATAAAATGCAATTGATGGACTAGGCAGAGATCTTTTTGATTCTGGGAGAAAATCACCATTTCCATCAATCATCTTTACTCCCAAAGCACCAGCTTCCTTATGTTTTTTAAAAAAAATTATTGTTTCATGTAAAGTGTTTTCTTCAATAAGTGTGTCAGGATTTAAAAGTAATATGTATTCTCCTTGTGCCTTTTTTATTGCTTGGTTATTAGCCGTTGCAAATCCTGTGTTTTTTTCATTAGCTATTAATTTAACATCTGGAAATTCATTTTGAATCATATTGATTGACCCGTCAACAGAATTGTTATCTACTACAAATATCTCTACATCAATATTTTTTTTTGATCTTTCAATTGATTTTAAACATTGATGTAAAAAATGTTTGACATTATAATTAACTATAATTATAGAAAGGGTCATTATTTTAAATTTTGTTCA
>NZWM01000022.1 GCA_002698365.1 Flavobacteriales bacterium
CCATGTTCACATTATGGAAAAACACCACCATGTGTAGATTTGATTATAAAACATAAAATTCCAAACATCGTAATTGGAACTTTGGACCCGTTTAAAAAAGTCAATGGAAAGAGTATCAATAAATTAAAAAAGCACGCTAATGTGACTACAGGAATATTGTTAAACGAGTGTATCAGCCTTAATAAAAAATACTTCATCAACCATTATTTTCAAAGACCCTTTTTAATACTAAAATGGGCAGAGTCAAAGGATGGTTTTATAAATAATTTAAAACCCGGCATTACAAAAATAAGTTGTCCAGAAAGCATAGAACTATCTCATATATGGCGCAGTAAAATTGATGGAATTATGGTTGGAACAAACACAATTATTTGCGACAACCCACAATTAACAAATAGATATAGTCAAGGAAAACAACCAATTAGAATCACGATTGACAGACATAATAAACTTAAACACAACACATGGAATATTATGGATAACAATGCGAACACAATAATATTTCACAACAATGAATCTAAAATTATTGATAATATAAAATATATAGACATAAGATTAGTAAATGAAAAACAAAATTCAAAAATACTACTTGAAATTTTTAAAAAACTTTATAAAGAAGGTGTGAGTTCTCTTATAATAGAAGGTGGGAAAAAAATATTAGAAACCTGTATAGAAGATAATTTGTGGGATGAAATGAGAATCTTTTCTTGTAAAAAAATGATTCATGAAGGAATCAAAGCTCCAAAAGTCAATTACAAAATATTAAAAAAGAAGAAAGTTGGAAATGATATTTTGAAATTTTTATATAATAAAAAATTAGAAAAAAAAATAGAACAAGCATTCTGAGCGAAGGCCATTAATTTAAAACGAAAAAAAATAGAAAACAATAGCAAAAAAATTTTTTTTTAAACTTTTTTATTCACACATTTACGGCATGTTTTAAATTATAGTGCCCAAGCGCTCATTGCTAGCCCAAGTTGCCAATAATTATTTATTAAATAAAGTAACATATACTAAAGTTTAGAATGGACCTAACCCCCAAACAAGTCTGGAAAAATTGTTTAAAATTCATTAAAGACAATATCAATGATCAAAGCTACGAAACCTGGTTCTTACCTATTGAAGCTATTAAATTAAAAAAATCTGTTTTAACTGTTGAAGTTCCTAGTAAATTTTTTTATGAATGGTTAGAAGAAAACTATATTGACTTAATAAAAACTGCAATTAAAAAAGAATTAGGGGAAAACGGCAAACTACTTTACAATGTAATCATCAACAATGATCACAAAAAACCATACTCCGTTGAAATACCTAGTACAAATAAAAAAGTAACAAACAATCCTCAACACAATGTCCCATTACAAGCTTTAGAAAAAAAATTCAGGAACCCATTTATAATTCCAGGATTAAAAAAAGTCCAAATCAATCCTCAATTAAACCCGAACTATTCATTTGAGAATTTTATTGAGGGGGGATGTAATAGACTAGCAAGATCAGCAGCTTTTGCAGTTTCTCAAAAACCAGCAGGCACCTCATTTAATCCCTTATTAATATATGGTGGAGTTGGATTGGGCAAAACTCATTTAGCGCATGCAACAGGAACAAAAATCAAAGAACTACATCCAGAAAAAACAGTATTATATGTTTCTGCTGAAAAGTTTACACAACAATTTATTGAATCAATAAGAAACAACACAACAAATGATTTTTCGCATTTTTACCAAATGGTAGATGTATTAATTATTGATGATGTACAGTTTTTTTCTTCGAAAGAAAAAACACAAGACATCTTCTTTCATATATTTAATCACTTACATCAAAACAATAAACAAATCATATTAACTTCAGATAGAGCTCCTGTTGATTTAACAGGTATGGAACAACGACTTTTATCAAGATTCAAATGGGGCTTGTCAGCAGATCTTCAACAACCGGACTTGGAGACTAGAATAGCAATATTAAAAAAGAAAATATATACGGATGGCATTGAAATAGGAAATGATGTATTAGAATATTTAGCATATAGTATTTCCACCAACATCAGGGAGCTAGAGGGAGCCTTAATATCACTATTAGCACAAGCATCATTAAATAAAAAAGAAATCTCTATTTCTTTAGCAAGAGAAATGATTGACAGATTTGTTAAAAATACAACTAGAGAAGTTTCAATTGACTATATTCAAAAAGTAATATGTGATTATTTTGACTTATCAATTGACACATTAAAATCAAAAACAAGAAAAAGAAATATCGTACAAGCTAGACAATTGGCGATGTATTTCTCTAAACAATTAACAAAATCTTCTCTCGCAAATATAGGAGCTAGATGTGGAGGAAAAGATCATGCAACTGTTTTACACGCATGCAAAACAGTTAATAACTTAGTAGACACTGACAAAGATTTTAGACAATACGTCCAAGAATTAGAAAAGAAATTCACTTTACCTTAATTTTTTCTATCAAAAATTAAAACATAGAAAAAAAGAGGCTACAGCCTCTTTTTTTCATTTAGAACAAGTACAATAAAGTTTACTTATCATCCTTAACTTCTTCAAAATCAACATCAGTCACATCATCACCATCCTTTTTATTATCACCTTCTGAACCATTGGGTTGAGTCTGAGTTTGAGCTGCTTGTGCTTGCTGTATATCATTTGAAGCAGCTTCCCAAGATTTTTGTAATTTTTCAAGAGCAGAATCAATGGCTTCTAAATTCTTCTCAGAATTAGCCTTTTTCAACTCTTCTAAACTATCTTCAATAACTTTCTTTTTATCAGCCGGTATTTTATCTCCAAATTCTTTTAATTGCTTTTCAGTTTGAAAAGCCATTGCATCACCTTGATTCAATTTATCTGCAGACTCCTTCTTCTTCTTATCACTATCCGCATTTGCTTCTGCTTCTTTTTTCATTTTTTCTATTTCAGCTTCACTTAAACCAGAGGAAGCTTCTATTTTAATATGTTGTTCTTTACCTGTGTTTTTATCTTTAGCTGTAACATTTAAAATACCATTTGCATCAATATCAAAAGTGACTTCAATCTGAGGAACACCTCTTGGTGCTGGAGGTATATCCGCTAATTGGAATCTTCCAATTTCTTTATTATCTGGATACATTGGTCTTTCTCCCTGTGCAATCCGGATATCAACTGCTGGCTGATTATCAGCTGCAGTCGAAAAAGTCTCAGACTTTTTAGTAGGAATAGTTGTATTAGCTTCAATTAACTTAGTAAATACATTACCCATTGTTTCTATACCCAAGGAAAGTGGAGTGACATCTAATAACAAAACATCTTTTACATCTCCTGCTAACACACCCCCCTGTATAGCTGCACCAACAGCCACAACCTCATCAGGATTAACTCCCTTAGATGGTTCTTTACCAAAATAATCTTTAACAAGTTTTTGAATAGCAGGAATCCTTGTGGACCCACCTACTAAAATAACATCATCTATATCACTAGGGTTTAGTCCAGCATCTTTAACAGCTTTTTTACATGGCTCTAGAGATCTTTGTATTAAGCTATCACATAACTTCTCAAAACTTGCTCTAGTCAATGTTTTCACTAAATGCTTAGGCCCTGAGGCTGTTGCTGTTACATAAGGTAAATTAATTTCTGTTTGTGAACTTGAAGAAAGTTCAATTTTAGCTTTTTCAGCTGCTTCTTTTAATCTTTGAAGTGCCATTGGATCCTCTCTTAAATCGATTGACTCTTGATTTTTAAACTCATCTGCCAACCAATTAATAATAGCCTGATCAAAATCATCACCACCAAGATGAGTGTCTCCGTTAGTAGACTTTACCTCAAAAACACCATCACCTAATTCTAAAATTGATATATCAAAAGTTCCACCACCTAAATCAAAAACAGCTATTTTTAAATCCGAAGTTTTTTTATCTAAACCATAAGCTAAAGCTGCTGCTGTTGGTTCATTAATAATTCTTCTAACTTTAAGTCCAGCGATCTCACCAGCTTCTTTAGTTGCTTGTCTTTGAGCATCATTATAATAAGCTGGTACAGTAATAACTGCTTCTGAAACCTGAGAACCTAAATGGTCTTCTGCAGTTTTTTTCATTTTTTGTAATATAATTGCGGAAATTTCTTGTGGAGTATACTCTCTATCATCTATTTTAATTCTAGCTGTATTATTAGCACCTTTAACTACTTTATAGGGTACAGACTTAGCCTCATTTTTTACATTATCAAACTTTTCTCCCATAAATCTTTTTACAGAATATATAGTTTTTTCTGGGTTAGTTATAGCTTGTCTTTTTGCAGGGTCCCCAACTTTTCTTTCTCCATCTTCTACAAATGCTACTACAGATGGTGTAGTTCTTTTACCTTCACTATTTTGAATCACAATGGGTTCATTACCTTCCATTACAGAAACACAAGAATTTGTTGTGCCTAAATCAATACCGATTATTTTACTCATGATAATTGTTTTTTTAATTTTTAATATAGCTAAGAAAAGTCAAATACTATACCAAAATAAAATACTAACCAAATTGTCACTTAAATAAAGAAAAGAAATGTCAAAGTCAGTAAAAAAACGCCAATATGTCAGTCCTCCTGACAGTCAAACCCAAAATCAATTACTATACCATTTATGTTTTTATAACACGCAAAATTTAAATTTTGAGTTATTTCCCCAAATGAAATAGAATCCATTGTAGATTGATTGATACGCAAATTATTCATATTTAGAACACTTCTAGAAGAAACATGACCAATGCCATTAACAATATTATTATAACCTGGCCTCTCTTGGTTCAAGCCTGTTGTTGGCGCATTTGCCTGTAAATACGTATATAATTCACTATTTACAGCTGTTATATTTAAATCAATGCAACCGTGATACATACCTGAAATAACGCCTGTTTCATCACCAGAATTCATCCAAACACTATTTAATGGATATCTATAAAAATCAGGATTGGAAATATCTTGTTCTGAAATTTGAGTTTGAATAAATTCAAAAAATGTACCCGGGGAAACTAGTAAATTAATAGAAGAACCTGCAGGAGGATTTGCAGATGCATTTAACTGATTATCATTTGCAAGAACATCACTTAATGTCCACTCAACGTATTTAAAAGCATCATCTGACAAAGTAGTTGGCAAAGGATTACCCTGAGCAACATCATACAAATAATCATCCTTACTTTGTTCGATATAATTAAATCTCAAAGAGGTTGCATACATCTTAGCATTTGTAGAAGCTTTAATTTTTATATTAAAACCATAGCCATTCCCCCATTGTATAATGGATGTCCCACCTGTGGACCTTGGTTGAGTTAAACGCATTGGTCTTACAATGTTTGTTTGAGCAAAAGCTGTATCACCACTTAATTTATTTAAGACACTAATTTTAAATTCCCGCATTTCATCATCAAATGGAATCAAATCGCTTGCTAGAGAAGGAAATTTATACAAATAATGATTGCTGTCATAAAAAACTCCGTCCTCTTTGAATAAATCATAATCCTCTCTTAATACCGAATCTACCACTAAATCCAACTCAAACTCGGTTTGCGGCACACCATCCTTAACCAATTGAAGAAATACCACTAAGTCTTCTGGATTATAATAAATTGAATCGGATATACTAGCATAATCATATGCTGAACCAGTACCTAAAAAACTTTTTTGAACACGCACAAAATGATTATAATTAAGATCATCTTGACCATCTAAATCTATATCATCTCCTACACCAGAGTTAAGAATAGCATAAAGAACAGGTATATCCTGCCATTCATCATTGATATCAAGCTCATTGTCACAAGAAATAAAAACAAATAAAATAAAGATTGAAAAGATTTTTTTCATAACGCAAATATATAATTTTTGTAGATTTGAATTAACAAATAGCTTATTTAATGAATTTATTAAAAATTCTTGTTTTTTTTCTACTTCCATATACTTTATTGTGGGCACAGAAAAATATGATTGAAGAAATATATTCTCAAGATGTTTTTAGAGAAGACTTTAAAGAATCCTCTGGGAAATTTCCAACAGAACAAATTGGTGACAAATTTGCTATCTTATTAGAATCAGAAGATCAATATTTTATAGGAACCGAAAAGTCTAATTATACTGTAATGGTTAATTGGGAAAACGACCTAACAGAATTTGAGTTAAGGTCAGTAATAAAAATGGCTCCAGAAGACAAGCTAAGTATACTTCCAGGACAAACACCTCAAATTGCGGGAATTATTATGCAATACAATCCCGATACACAAGAAGGATTAATTTTTGAAATAAATAGTTTTAAAAAATATCGACTTATTTATATGAAAAATGATTCTAAAAATAGAAACTTAACATATAGCAAAGATAATGACTGGATTAAATCTGAAAATTTAAAAAAAAATGAAAGAAATGAGATTCGCATTAAAAGTAAGGAAAATAAATTCGAATTCTATATAAATGGTGAACTTGAATTTAAAATAGATTTAAGTAAAAAACGAATAGACGCCCTTGCTGCTGGGAGATTTGGCTTTCACCTTGGACCACAAACAAAAATAAAAATAGATTACCTATATATTTCTGCATCAAAACATTACACTGGAAGAAATCAATTATTAAAGCTTACTGAAGAAGAAGTTAAAGCCATCATCACTGAAAACACGAAACTAAAAGACAAAAAAAAATCTGATGAGATTAAAGAAATAGAAGAACTAAAAAAAGTTATTTCACTAGTTGAAAATCAATTAAAAGAATTACATCAAACAAATGACTCTTTAATGAAACAAAATCTTGAACTTGAACCTTTTAGAGAATTAATGGGAGACAATAAAGATTTTATATACACTTTGAGCAAAGATTTGGAAAATGAAATTAAATCTACAACAACACTAAAAGAATTAAATAAAACACTTATAGATTCAATTGAAATATTACATGAAAAACAGAAGCTGTTTAAATTAGAATATTTAAAAGCAATAGAATCAATAAGAAAAGAACATAAAAAAGACACAATTGAATAATGAAAGTAACTAAAAAATACACTAAGATCACCACTCACTCATTACAGGAAATGAAACAAAAAGGTGAAAAAATTGCTATGCTCACAGCCTATGACTATTCATTTGCAAAACTTCTGGACAATGCTAATATTGACATTTTACTAGTGGGTGACTCAGCATCTAATGTGATGGCTGGTCACGAAACCACACTACCAATAACCTTAGAGGAAATGATTTATCACGCAAAATCTGTCGTAAAAGGAGTAAACAGATCATTGGTAGTAGTAGATTTACCCTTTGGCTCTTACCAGGGGAATTCTAAAAAAGCTCTAGATTCTGCAATACGAATCATGAAAGAATCTGGTGCACATGCTGTAAAATTAGAAGGAGGAGAAGAAGTAGAAGATTCAATAAAAAGAATTATTGATTCTGGTGTTCCTGTTATGGGACATCTAGGACTAACCCCTCAATCAATATATAAATTTGGAACTTATTCTGTGAGAGCAAAAAACAAAGAAGAAGCAAAAAAATTAAAAAAAGATATTATTAAACTAGAAAAAGCCGGTTGCTTTGCTATTGTATTAGAAAAAATTCCAGCACAATTAGCAGCTGAATTAACTAATTCTGTAAAAATACCCGTCATCGGAATTGGGGCAGGATCTAAGGTAGATGGACAAGTATTAGTGGTTCATGACATGCTTGGTATGAATAACGAATTTAATCCTCGATTTCTTAGAAGATATACTAACTTATCAGAAATCATTCAAAACTCCGTAACAAATTATATAAATGATGTGAAAACAGAAAATTTTCCAAATAAAGAAGAAGAATATAAATGAAAAACTGGATTCTCTACGAAGACAATCATATTCTTATAGTCAATAAACCACCAAAAATACCTGTACAGGGAGACAAAACAGGAGATGTCACATTATTAGATTTAGGAAAAGAATACATCAAAAAAACCTACAACAAACCTGGCAACGTTTACTTAGGGCTACCTCATAGAATTGATAGACCAACAAGCGGCATTGTAATACTTTCAAAAACAAGTAAATCCCTCTCTAGAATGACAAAATTGTTTAGAGAAAAAAATATTAAAAAAACATATTGGGCTATTGTTAAAAACAAACTCACAGCAGAATCAGGAAAATTAACTCATTTTTTGAAAAAAAATAAAAGATTAAACAAGTCTTTTGTGGGGAGGTTAAATCAAGAGAGTTTTTTAAAATCAGAATTAACCTACACATTAAAGCAAGTTTTAAATAATTACTTTTTGTATGAAATTTCATTAATCACAGGAAGACATCATCAAATCAGAACACAATTATCTCACGTCGGATCACCAATAAAAGGAGATATAAAATATGGTGCTGACAGAACAAACAAAAATGGGAGTATTCATTTACATGCGAGAGAAATTAACTTTACTCATCCTATAAAAAATAAAAAAATAAAAATTCAAGCGGCTCCACCAGATGACAGTATCTGGGAAGCCTGTCTAAATAAAAGTCGCTGAAATTAACTTGGAAATCAATAATCCTATTAATAAATTTGAAATTATATGAAGATATTAGAATTATTCTCATCTGGACCAGAGTATTTTGTTTTAAGCAAAACATTTATAAAGAGACTTGGAATTAATCCCACTTTAGTATTATCACACTTAATAGAAAATCAATTAAACAAAAAACCTGAAACATTAGAAAATAAGTATTTTCTCAATCATATAGAAGATATTTCAGAATCAACTACATTATCAACAACGAAAATAAAAAATGCCATCAATAAACTTTATAAAATAAAATTTATTGATGTTATTCTAAAAAAAAATAACAAGCTATATGTTAAGATTCTGGAAATGAATATTATTGACACTCTAATCAACAAACAAGATATAATTTCTAAAAATAATCAACAACACAAAACGACAACTCCACTTTTGAAAAAAAAGAAATTTAAAAAACCCACCCTCAATGAATTAAAAACATACTTCTTAGAAATTGGAGCAAAAAAAGAGGAAACAGAAATAATGTTTGACTATTATGAATCAAAAGGATGGAAGGTGGGAAGAGCTCCTATGAAATGTTGGAAAAGTGCAGCAAGAAACTGGAAAAGAAGATCGCAAAAAGAAGAAAGTGAGTTTCCTGATTATTATGACAAAGCATTTGAACAAAAAATTGGAAATGACAACAACAAAGTATCTAGGTATCATCAACACCTAAGAAGAATAGGCTGGAAATCTTCATATTCACCAACAGCCGGCACTACTTGGCTAAAAAAATAAATACTATGAAATGGTTTGAAAGCTGGTTTAATTCAAAATACTATCACATTTTATATCAAAAACGAGACCATTCTGAAGCGGCCTTATTTATTGACAACATATTAAAAACTTTTCAGCCAGGAAAAAATACAAAATTTTTAGATTTAGGATGTGGATCCGGAAGACATTCAATTTATTTAAATCAAAAAGGCTTTCATGTAGATGGATTTGATTTATCCAAAAAAAGTTTAGAGGAAGCAAAAAAGAAAGAAAATAATAAATTGAAATTCTATCAAAAAGATATGAGGAACTTCACAGTAAATAAAAAATATGACTTTGTGCTTAATCTTTTTACAAGCTTTGGATATTTTGAAAATGACAGCGATAATAAAAATGTATTTAAAAACATATCAAAATCATTAAAAACTAACGGATATTGTATTATTGACTTTTTTAACACTGAGAAAGTTGTCAATCAAATACAGAAAAATGAAATTAAGAAAATAAATAATATCATATTTAATATTCATAAAACATATGATGAAAATTTTATTTATAAAAAAATTTCAATCACAGATAAAAAAAATAAATATAATTTTACAGAAAAAGTGCGATTAATTAATAAACAAAAATTCATAAATTACGCGAGTGGTTTAAATATGGATTTAGAATTTTCTTTCGGAGATTATAATTTAGCTAAATATAACACTGAATTATCTGATAGATTAATATTGATATTTAAAAAAACTGCATAAACATTTGATGAATTAAAAAACTAAATTTTATGATAGAAAACTTAAATCAAATTTTGGAGTTAGAATTTTTAGAAAATGCAGTATCTGAATGGGCGTTATTCTTAGGTATTATCTTGTTATCATTTATTATTCGAAAATTTATATCAAATAGAATAATTGAAGGGATTTTAAACATCTTAAACAAAGATGAAATCGAAGGTGATTTTAACAAGCTATTGAACAAACCAATAAATAACATCATTTTCTTAATATTTCTATATATTGCTTTTAACCAACTAAAATACCCAGAAACATGGAATCTTGTCTCAAGTGAGGAGTTCGGGCTTAAAATGGTTTTAAATAAAGGATATAGTCTAGCACTATACCTATTAATAATTCAATTATTCTTCAAAATAACTGATACTTTTGGAGCAATATTAAAAAAGAAAGCTGAAAAAACGCCCTCCAAACTTGATGACCAACTTGTTCCTTTTGCAATTGATTCAATAAAAATCATTACTGTTATTTTGGGAATACTTATAATTATTGGAAATGTGTTTGGGGTCAATGTAACTGCTTTAGCAGCAGGACTTGGAGTTGGTGGCATAGCAATTGCTATGGCATCAAAAGAAAGTTTAGAAAATTTATTTGGATCTTTCACTATATTTTTAGATCAGCCTTTTACTGTAGGAGATGCTGTCAATATTGGCAGTATCACTGGTGTTGTTGAAAAAGTTGGATTCAGAAGTACTAGAATAAGAACATTTGACCAAAGTGTTGTTACTGTTCCAAATAAAAAAATGGTTGATGCAGAACTTGACAACCTAGGACTGAGACCAGTGAGGCGTGCAAAATTTAACATAGGTGTTACATATGCAACAAATCAACAACAAATTAAAAATATCGTAAAAGATATACAAGAAATGATTGACGATCACCCTATGACTAATCAAGACGGAAGAGTTCGTTTTTTAGAATTTGGAGCAAGCTCATTAAATATCATGGTTTCATTTTATGTAAACTCACCTAGCTGGGATGATTTAATTAATACTAAAGAAGATATAAATTATAAAATCATGGAAATTGTAGAAAAACATAATAGCAGCTTTGCCTTTCCTTCAACAAGTGTATATATTGAGAAAACAGGAGATGCAAAAGCTTAAGAAAAAACAATTTCATACGCGTATTATAAATAGTGAATTAACACATGACATAAGAAAAAGAGTTTTATGGCCACACATTACAAATGGAGATTATTCGATTCAACCAGATGATATTGAAAGCACTTTTCACTTAGGAACGTATTGTCAAAATCAAATAATTAGTATTGGAACATTTATTAAAGAAACTAATGAGAAATTTAATTGCAATACACAATACCGATTAAGAGCAATGGCTACTGATAAAGGTCATCAAACAAAAGGGGCTGGACGAAATTTATTGTTAACAGCTTTAGATATTTTAAAAAAGAAAAAAATCATGATGCTTTGGTGTGACGCAAGGTTAAACGCAATTCCATTTTATAAAGCTATGGGAATGAAAAGCTTAAGAAAAATATATCAAATACCTAATATTGGTCCACACAAAACCATGTATATTTATTTAGACTCAATAAAATGAAAAAAATAAAAACATCTATAAAGGGATTATTCATCATAGAGAATAAGTCATTTTTAGACATAAGAGGTGAGTTCATGGAACTATGGAACCAATATGAATTCGAAAAAGAAGGACTAAAAAAAGATCCCACACAGGACAATATTTCAATATCTAAAAAAAATGTAATCAGAGGCTTACATTTCCAAAATAAACCATATGGACAAATAAAGTATGTACGTGTAATTCAAGGTAGCATTTTGGATGTTGCTGTAGATATTAGAAAACAATCTGACACTTTTGGTCAACATCTTGCAATTGAATTATCTAAAAGCAATAATTATGGACTTTGGATTCCAAATGGGTTTGCTCATGGTTTTTTATCTCTTGAAGAAAATACTATAGTTGCATATAAATGCTATGGGAAATACGAGCCTCAACACGAACACACAATACACTGGGATGATAAAAAAATCAACATAAAATGGAATGTAAAAAATCCTATCATCTCCGAAAAAGATAAAAAAGGAATTTCTTTAGAGACATATGAAAAATCAAATAGAATTAATGGTTAATTTGAATATTAAAATGCTTTTCATTATATGTGTTTTTATTAACACTATACATACACATGCTCAATTCGAAACGCATGAAAATAAATATAATATATACGCCGTCAACATACCATCAACTCTTTCATTTGCTAATGAACCCTCACCCATTTATCAATTAGATATCAAAGAGAGGTATGATAAGGAAATACTAATAAATACGTACTGGCAATCCAAAACTATTTTATTAATAAAAAGATCCAAAAAATATTTTTCAATTATTGAACCCATACTCAAACAACATAACATACCTGATGATTTTAAATACTTAGCAGTAGCTGAAAGTGGACTAGAAAATGTCACATCTCCATCTGGAGCAAAAG
>NZWM01000023.1 GCA_002698365.1 Flavobacteriales bacterium
CGCAAACACATCAGATATAGACATGTGACTTTTATTTTTTAAAATAAAAAGTCAAAAAAGTTTTGAAAATTGCAGTTATCAGATTACAAACTTGAAAAAAGTCCCTGATTTTTGAAAAGTTTGTCGGGGTAGCAGGATTCGAACCTGCGACCTCGTCGTCCCAAACGACGCGCGATAACCGGACTACGCTATACCCCGATAAGACTAAGCGGAGAGAGAGGGATTCGAACCCTCGATACCGTTTCCAGTATAACACCTTAGCAGGGTGCCGCTTTCAGCCACTCAGCCACCTCTCCGAAAAGAAGGACTGCAAATATATGTATATATTATTAGAGTATGAAATTAAATAATTAAATTGCTAAAAAATTTAATATTATGAAAGAAGTTGTTATTGTTTCTTATTGCCGAACACCTATTGGAAGTTTCAGTGGATCTTTATCGAGTGTAAGTGCTCCAAAACTAGGTTCGATTGCCATAAAAGGGGCAATGGACAAAATTAATATAGATCCTAATATAGTGGATGAAGTATACATGGGAAATGTGATCTCATCAGGTTTAGGACAAGCTCCTGCTAAGCAAGCTGCTATTTTTGCTGGAATTAATCAAAACACTCCATGTACTACAATCAATAAAGTTTGTTCATCTGGAATGAAGGCAATAATGATTGGAGCACAGTCAATACAAGCAGGTGAAAATGAAATAGTTATTGCTGGTGGCATGGAAAATATGTCATCTATTCCATTTTATGTAAATGACATGAGAAATGGGAAAAAACTTGGACACACAAAAATAGAAGATGGATTGCTGATTGATGGACTAACAGATGCATATGACAATGTTCACATGGGTGTATGTGCAGAACTATGTGCAGATGAAATGAAGATCACCAGAGAAGAACAAGATCAATTTGCTTTACAATCTTATGAAAGGAGTACAAAAGCCTGGAACAGTGGGTTTTTTAAAAATGAAATTACAGAAGTGAAAATCGACACTCGAAAAGGTGAGGTAATCATCAGTGAAGATGATGAATTCAAAAATATTAATTTAGAAAAATTCAAAAAACTAAGAACAGTTTTCAAAAAAGATGGTACTGTAACAGCAGGAAATGCATCTACAATTAATGATGGAGCAGCTGCAGTAATTATTATGAGTGAAGAAAAAGCTAAAGAATTAGGTATAAAAGCTATTGCTAAAATAATATCATATGCAGATGCATCACAAGAACCAAAATGGTTTACCACTACACCAACAAAAGCACTTGAAAAAGCACTTGAACAAGCAATGTTAAAAAAAGAGAATATTGACTTTTGGGAACTTAATGAAGCTTTTTCTGTAGTCGGGATAGCAAATATTAAAAACTTAGGAATTGACAACGAAAAAGTTAATGTAAACGGAGGAGCTGTTTCACTCGGTCATCCTTTAGGATGTTCTGGTGCAAGAATATTAGTTACTTTATTGAATACATTAGAAAATAAAAATGGTAAAATTGGTGCTGCAGGCATATGTAATGGTGGGGGTGGAGCCTCTGCTATAATAATAGAAAATCTATGCTAAATGGAATCTGTCTTTTAACGGCAATACCCATGAGAAAAACAAAATCTGACAGGTCAGAAATGATAAATCAAATTTTGTTTGGTGAAACATTTAAAATAAAACAGGTAGATAAAAAATGGAGCTATATTCAATTAAATCATGACAAATACGAAGGATGGATTGACAACAAGCAATATCACGTAATAAAAGATTTAAATCTTCAATATAAAATATCCAATAAAAAACAGGCCAACTTAAAAATTAAGACCGTCAGTCAACCGCTAATTTTAGGCAGTCTAATCCCAGTAAATGAAAAATTAAAAAAAACACTACATATTTCTGAAAATCTATCATTTTGCACCATGCATCCATTTAAAACGTGGTTTGTTAAAATAGCAAAAAAATATCTAAACTCTCCGTATCTTTGGGGTGGAAGAACACCAATGGGCATAGATTGTTCTGGTTATACACAAATGGTGTTTCGTTTTTTTAATATACAATTGCCCAGAGACGCCTATCAGCAAGCCAACATAGGTGATAAAATACATGATTTAAAAGATGTGAAATTAGGTGACTTAGCATTTTTTGAAACCAACAATACAATCACACACGTAGGAATTATATTAAGAAAAAACAAAATAATACATGCATCCGGAAAAGTGAGAATAGATAGATTAGATAAAAATGGTATTTACAATACCACATTAAACACCCACACACATAAACTCAAATTTATCAAAAGAATTATTTAACTAATTTATAATAATAGTTTTTGAAAACGCAACTTGCTCAATATAAATCTTAAGATAATATGTTGAAGAAGGAAGAAAACTAACATTGATATTATTCAAACTACTATTAATCTCTTTTTCAAATACAAGCTTTCCGCTTGAATCTCTTAAAATAATTTTAGCAGACTTATTATTTAATTTAGAATCTAAAAAATTAATATTAAATATTCCATTTGAAGGATTGGGAAATACTAATAAAGAAGAAGGCAGTTCTTCTTCTAAGAATAAAAAGCCTGAAATAGTATCATCATTTTCATTTGTAATACCATCTCCATCTATATCATTATCAATATCATTAGGAATACCATCTCCATCAACATCATCATCCTCACTATTGACAATACCATCACCATCAACATCATCATCCTCACTATTGATAATACCATCATTATCTATGTCATCAATCACAGGAGACTGATAAAATATAGTATCAGAACTCCAAGAACAACCATATTCATCGGAAGCAATCAGCCAATAATAACCATCTACATTTACATTTATGTCTGATCCTGCACCATAATATATCCCATTCCAATACCAATCTAAATTATATTCTGTGTCAGTAGTTAGCAAGGTCAAATCTGAGACAAAAATAGAGGGAGAAAAATTATTATCACATTTCACAACATCTAATGGGATTGACGCACCAAAACACCCATCTGCAGTGACAAATTCAACAAAATATGTTCCAGAATACTCTACAATATAACTCGCTTCAGTAGCTCCACTAATAGCTTCACCATCTAAAAACCATTGATATGAAACAGCATTAGGGTAATCTACATACACAACATATAAATCTTCATTTAAGACAGTTTCTAAATCTGGCTGCTCAAATACGGTAATTAATTCAGATGCTTCGATTGACTGAACATTAACTGATTCTGCACTAATAGTATATGTTCCACTTGAACAGTTGGAATTAAAACTATGATCCCCGGCTGCTAAATCAAGAGAAAAAGTAGCTAATTCATCATTGTCTGATAATTGAGCTCCACCAAGCTGATCCCACTCCTCTGTATCCCATATAGAGACAGTATATGGAGGATTATTTAAAGTGAAATTCATATTTGGCCAAGAAGCAGTAGTCCCTGTAATGTAATCTGTTTGATAGACTAAATTTCCATTTCCATCATAAACTTTAATTAATAAATCTGGATCACCCCAACATTCAACCGCTCCAAAAAAATCAATACATGCTTCTTCTATATCAAAACCCCAACAATTAACATCAGTATAATTAATACTAAAATTATTTAATGTAAACACATTAGAGGTTAAATTGGTTGTTAATGTAACATTATACTCTCCGGCTTGATCATATAATTGAGTAGGTGGAAGTGGTTGATTACTGCCATAACCATTATCAAAATCCCAAACATATTCAACATCATAGGAGTCACTAGTAATCAGTGCTTCAAATGAAACATTAAGATCCTCGCAACCACTAGAAGGAGAATATGTAAAACTAGTATTTCCTCCAGAACCTGGATTAACAGTTAAAAAAAGATCAAAATCTTCTGGATAAGGAACTTCAAAACCAACACCTTCAACAGTAACATTAGCTACTATAGATACTGTAACCACATAATCTCCTGCTACCAAAGGCACACCACTTACGCTAGCACAACCATATTCACTCTCCGAAGGATAATAAACCATTGAAGAATTTGATAGCTCCACAGACATCCCTAAGGGAAGTCCCGTGATTTGAGTAACTACCAATTGATCAAAATTTACGGTAAAGCCCTCTGCTTCAAATTGAACTGGCATCCAAAATGTTAAATCAGAATTATATAGCTCCCCAACAGTAGCATCCGGCAATTGAGCAGGACATATAGTAGGAAACGCGGGAGAAATAGTACAATTCTCATCATACGTACATTGAGAAAAAACATGAAAAGTAAATAATAAGCTAAATAAAAAAATAATGTGTCTCATAATATTTATTTTAATACAATTATTGGAATTGTCTTTACTTCATTTAAAGCGGTAACGCGAAAATAATACATTCCAACGGGCAATTCATTAAGAATAAATGATTTTTCCTCATTTATTATTTTTGTATCATTCCATACTTTCTTGCCAAAAGTATCATATAAATCAATATATAATTGAAAAAATCCGCTTTTATTAATAAAAACACGTGCTTCATTTGTTAAAGGATTAGGAACACAACTAATAGAAAAATCATTATTTTCATTTATGATTGACTGAAACATATCATAATTATAATATACTGTATTCGAAACACATAATTCAGAATCATGCTCAAAATAAGCTGTAACTCCATATAATCCAGATTCAAGAGGATAAATTTGAGATGTTTCAAAATCTAATCCCACTAATGGTTGTCCATTTAATGTCCATTCATATATATCATATCCCTCTACTGTATTTAACCAACCGCCAGACTCCCATAAATCAATAACAAAATCACTAGATTCAATAACTGAGAATGATATTACAGAAGTATAATTTTCCGAATCTGATACTTCAAGGAAATAATCACCAATTAATACATCAATTTCTACAACTATATTTTCACCATCAATAGTAGCTTGATTAACTAAATTACCCGACTCATTAAACAAAGAATATGTATAGGAACCTACACCACCTGAAACACTAAATGAAAGCACACCTTCAAGTTGGTCATAACACAAAGGATTCGAAACATCAAAATCAATTAAAATAGATGGAATACAAGATAAACAATCATTAATAGTTGCATTTGGATTATAATTGGCAGCCATAGGATCCATACAGCCATAGACAAGGGCATTAGAACAAGAACCATCATCAAATGTCGGGATATTACCTAAAGCAGGAGGAATCAATTCAGTACAACCATAATTATAATCAAAATCACATCCATTATTATTTAGCATATTATTAATAGTAGAAAAATCAAACATCTCTTCAAAAGAGTATTCTACCACATTATAATACTCAATATAGCAAGGGTCAGTACAACCATAAATATATTCACAAGGTTCCACAGAATTTGGGTCAATATTTGGAGGTGTTGAATTCACATTGGTATGGGCTCCTAAAAAACCACCATATTCAAGTGCAAACTCTTCAATAACATCTAACTGACTAATGCCAAATAACCCTGCTCCATTTTCATTAATATATGTATCTGTCAATTGGTAAATGACAGTACCTGTATTTGAAACAAATGGATCTGATTCACCATCGCCATCGTAGTCATTGTAATTTTCTGCAGAATTACCAGGAGATGGAGACCAAGGTTGAAAACCATCATCCTGACAACCATAAATAAAGGGAAAACATGTATCTTCATAACCTATAGTATCACCTAACTCTGATAAAATAGGAATAGGTTGAAAAATCAATGTGTTTCCTATATTTACCGCAGTAAAAACTAATTCTTGAATAGTTGCTGCTGGGCTATAATTAAATGCTGTTGGATCTAAACAACCTAAATACTGACAACAATCATTTAAACCGTCTGGAATAGGAACATATGTTTGATTATCATAAAAATCTATATCACTACATGATAAATAATTAGGGTTTTCTAATATAAATTCTGCTGATTGATAATTCATTGAATTCGGATCTTCACATGCATAATACTGGCAAGTACCATCATCTATATTTGCAGATGGATCATAATTAATCGCAGTATCATCTTTACAACCTAAATATATACAAGGATTAAATTCATCTTCATCTTCTTGATTAGTGTATTGAAAAACCATATTATTCGCATCATTATCAGGATCTGAGTCAATATTATTTAATATACCATCTCCGTCTATATCATTACTAGACAAAGAACTAACTACATTAGCCCAATCAGGTAAATCTGGATCAAAAACCTCGTATGTACCATTTAAATTGAACATAGCAGAAAAATTGATATTTCCATTTCCAAAATAATTTTCTGACTCTGGTGTGTTTTGATAAAATATTCCATCTAAATCATGAAAATTATCAGCATTTTCATCATCGCAACCATAATACAAACAACAATTATTAGATTCTTCAAAAACAATCTCAAAACTATTAAAAACAATCGAAAATGGAGCACTATCAGGTTCTTCATTATAATCCACAGAAAATCCGTAAGACTGTGCCAATGTTAGAACATCATCACCATTACAATTATATCCATAATTCATAGCGTTCAGGTCTTGACAAGCTGGAAAATAATGACAGTAACTTACACCAACTAACACATTAGCTGCTGGATTATAATTAGCTGCTGGAACACCAGGAAAAGGACTTTGATAATAAACAGATTCTCCTGTTTCTTGATCTATATATAAAAAACTATCGGCACATTCATCTAAATCGCCGTCTCCATCAGCATCGAAACAGGAACCATCATCTGTACACCCAGGATTTGCATAAAAACAACAATCTAATAAACCGTCTGATCCGCTTTCTAAAGTATAATTATTCAAAACATCAATAGAACAAAAGGTGCCATCATCACCACTATAATAATTATCTGCATTTGCATCACCACAGAATAAGCAAGAACCATCATCATCAGTAGCATCAATATTAAAATTACTAGCTACATCATTAGTACATCCATAAAGAATATACTCACATGAACCATCATCATCAGTCGCTAACTCACTATAATTAGTGGCTTCAGTGTCCGTACAACCTAGAATTTCAAATTCATCACAAATACTATCGAAATCAACATCATTGATACAATTACCATCACAATCATATCCTGAATCGGGATACTCACATAATGTATCATCAAATTCAAGACACGAATTACAATAATTACAGGCAGAAACATCCGAACACCCTGAACTAAAAAAATCTAAATCAAGAACTTGTCCAAATCCATTTGGAATAAAGGTTAATGAAAACGGTGCGTCTTCATTCATTTCTGACACAGAAGGAGTATATGTTTCACCCTCTACTTGTAATAACCAATTAATGTCTTCCGATACTTGAAAACCATTATCAGCACCTGATTCAGAAGCCCATAATGCAATTGCTAATTGAGTGCCACTCCACTCTTGATAACCTGCACAAGCTAATTCTCCTAAATCATTAACATAAAAAGCTCCTAATAAAGCTCCTATAGGAGGTTGAGCACCATCAAAAGAAACTACATCAGCTGAAATTTGAATAGTCATATTGGCATCAGTAATATCGTAGTCCCAATCTTGAGAAAACATCAAATTAGTTAATAATATACAAGTGATGAATGAAAATCTAGCTAACATAGTTTATTTTGTTATATCTATAATAATACTCTTATAATCATCTGTAGATCTTAATTCAATATAATACAAACCTTGAGTTAAGTGCGATAATGAAAATGGTACATTATGCACACCCTTATCAAACATCTGATTATTTAACAGATGTACTTTTTCACCTATAGAATTAAATATCGAAATACTAATGTAATCATCCGAGTTCAATGAAAACTCTAAAGAAAAGTCTCCTGCACTTGGATTAGGATAACAGGAAACATAATCAAGATAATTAACTGCTTTTTGTTGAACTGTAATAATACTAGCAATATTAATTCCATTTATATTATAATAATCTGCTCCTTCTTTCCAATCTATCTGAAGATCAAATAGTCTATTTGAAGATTCTTGCCAAAGTTCAAAAACAAATTCCTCGCCATTCAACATTCCATCTTTTTCTTGCGAAGACTCATCATCTGCCCAAACCACAACAGCATTATTTTCATCTTCTAATACAGAAACACCAACTAGGTTTCCTTCTGTATCAAACACAGCTAATTCATCACCAGACTGAATATCAAAATCCGCCCAAGCATCAATAGGTAAACCAATGATCATGTTTGAGTTAGTCTTCTGAATACCAGTATAATAAGAAGATTGAGTTAAACCATATCTTTCGGTGTTAGTAGACCCATCAACAGCATCAACAAAATCACTGTTAGAAGGATAAATAAAATCCTGATCCTCCATAACTTTAAGAACATACCCTTCTCCTGACTCCATCTCTCCTATTGTATTTAAACCTAATTCTGGCCAATACAAATTACCAGAATCATCTTTTAATAATTTTATATTCCCTTCCACTTCTGACAACACTACATCAACATCTTCTGGAAAATATCTTGGGTAAGAAATGTAATTCCAACCTGACAAATTAAATAAAATATTTTCAGGCTGAACAAACTCTCCATAAACCATAATTTCATTAGGCCCCCAAGTTTTAACGGCATAAGCATCATCAGTAGTTAAATTAGTTAAAGTGTTTATACCCCAATCTGGCCAATAAACCAGGCCATTAGCATCTTTAACAATAATCAATTCCTCTGAAACTGGTGTAAATATAGACTGTACAGTTTCTTCTGTAGACATATATGTCGATATCATATCCCAATCAGAATATGGATTCTCATTAAGCGGAATCACTTGATAAGTGGCATACACAGAACCCACAAGGCCACTCTGACCACCAGCATTAAAATACCTTTCATCTGGATAACCATCATCATATACAGCAAAACCACTAGCAGTAGATTCACTTAAACTACTCCACACTTTCCAATTAAACTGATCCCCTTGATTAAATCCGACATTCACACCATCATTACCATAAGCCAATAATTGTGTAGATTCACCTACCAACATAACATATCCACCACAAGTTTGTGTACCATCTTCATTGTCAAAGAAAACACCAACGTAATCACCAGAAATCAAATCAGCTTGATCAAGTAACATAATCACATCAGATGGAATATCTATAACATGAAACACATCGGTTTCACTAATCTCCCATCCATCAGGAATTAAATAATCAACAATAACTGTTCCTTCAATCCAACAACCGTTAGAATCTGTTACTATCACAGAATACTCTCCCCCACATAATCCTGTTAATTCAGATGTCGTTTCACCATTTGACCACAAATAGTCATATCCTTCTGTACCACCCTCTACAAAAACACTTACTGTTCCAGCATTACAATTAGAATATTCGCCCGGTGAAGAATCAAATGTCAATGACAGCTCCTCTGGTTCTGATATTGAGAACTCTGTAATATCAAAACATCCATTTTCATCTACAGTAGTAATCACATAATCACCTGCATATAAATCATTTAAGTCATCAATAAAAATTAATTCCGAATCATCAACAAATGAAGCTTCTGTTTGCAGTTCATAATCATATACCCCACTACCACCACTAATCTCTATTGACGCTGAACCATCTGTAGCACCATTACAAGAAACATCAGTTATTGACACAACCACTTCTATTGGATCTGGTTCAGTTATTACAAAATCAATACTACTTTCACATCCATTGGCATCTGTAACTATAGTTGTATAAAACCCACCTTCTAAATTATCTAGATCATCTACATCATATGGAGCAGTTCCTCCATTAACTATTAACTCTGCCGACCCCAAATCACCACTACATAAAATATCATTAACAATGACAGAAACCTCTAATAATGCTGGTTCTAAAACCTCGAAATCCAATGCAACTGAACAACCATTTGCATCAGTTACAGTAGTGCTGTATGAGCCTGCTGACAAAGCAGTTAAATCATCTATCTCATATGGAGCAGTTCCTCCATTAACTGTTAATTCTGCTGAACCTAAATCACCATTACATAGTGCATCTATTACTGAAACAGATGCTTCTAATAATGCTGGCTCTAAAACTTCAAAATCCAATGAAACTGAGCAACCATTTGCATCAGTTACCATTGTGGTATATGAGCCTGCTGACAAAGATGACAAATCATCTATCTCATATGGAGCAGTTCCTCCATTAATTGTTAATTCTGCTGAACCTAAATCACCATAACATAGTGCATCTATTACTGAAACAGATGCTTCCAATAATGCTGGCTCTAAAACTTCAAAATCCAATGCAACTGAACAACCATTTGCATCTTGTACTACTGCGTAGTATGAGCCAGCTGGTAAAGCAGACAAATCAACTAACTCATTAGTGACAGCTGAAAACCCAGCTATCTCATATGGAGCAGTTCCGCCATTAACTGTTAATTCTGCTGAGCCAAAATCACCATAACATAGTGCATCTGTTACTGAAACAGATGCTTCTAATAATGCTGGTTCTAAAACTTCAAAATCCAATGAAACTGAACAACCATTTGCATCAGTTACAATAGTACTATATGATCCTGCTGATAAAGATGATAAATCATCTATCTCATATGGAGCAGTTCCTCCATTAACTGTTAATTCTGCTGAACCTAGATCACCATAACATAGTGCATCTGTTACTGAAACAGAAACCGAAAGAGCACTTCCTTCAAATGAGACAACTTGTGAGATACCATTAACCTCGTATTCTCCATCAGAAGGCTGCCCCTCATTATACACAACATCTATGGAATAAGCACAATCCTCCCCTACTGGCCACAATTGCCAAATAAAAGATTCGCCTATATCAAAGCCATCTTTTTCTTCTGTTGTCTCATCATCGCCACAAACTGTAAAATAGAAATTATCACCCACATATTGCACTGCTTGTGTAAAGACCAACTCACCATTATCATCAGCATAAAATAAGCCAACAAAATCACCTATACTTAGACCATCTACTGTAAATGCTACTGTATGAGTATTAAATGGATCACAACCATCATTATTACCCCATGGACTATCAAGTTCTAACTCATTCCCACTACAATCATATCCCTCTAATGCATATTCACATAAGTCATCATCATCGGTAGCTGTAGAATCATAATTACATGCTGTAGAATCTGTGCATCCAGCTATTTCAAATTCATCACACACACCATCACCATCAGTATCATTTAAACAACTACCATCACAATCATATCCCGAATCTGCTGCTGGAGTATCACAGCCACAACCTAAATCATTATTATAACACGAACCATCATCATCGGTAGCTGTAACATCATAATTACATGAATTTGAATTTGTACACCCAGCTATTTCAAATTCATCACACACACCATCATTATCTATATCATTTAAACAATTACCATCACAATCATATCCTGAATCTGCTGCTGGAGCATCACAACCACAACCTAAATCATTATTATAACACGAACCATCATCATCGGTAGCTGTA
>NZWM01000024.1 GCA_002698365.1 Flavobacteriales bacterium
AAATAATTGATTTTGTTTTAACAGGAACACCACCATACCACCATGATCGATTTTGTCTAAAAATAGCATTCGCATCAAAAATTAAAAAACCTGCACGACACTCACAAGAAACAAAAATGCCTCCCTCTAATGTTGCAAGATTTTTCTTTCTTTTTAAATCTTTTTCGCTTAATCTATCTCCAAATTTTTTAAAATACTCTGATTTTAAAGGGGTGGTTAAATCCCATATTAATTCGTCAAGATATGCTGAGGTCATCCTTCCTTGATATACACCATTAACAAAAGTCCCTGTTAAATTATTAGCCTCAACTTCCTTGTTTCGGCCATATTTTACTTCTCGTTGATATGTGAGCTGTCCTTGTCCACACAAACTTCCATTTAGCCATTCACCATCATACTCTATATTTTTCATCAATTTATTATTCCCAAAAACACCCTTTCCGAAACCATGTCTTTGGTTGTCGCGAAATTCACCGTCATAAGAAAATCCTTTTTTAGAAGACTCCTCCCCAAAACCATGTTTTTTACCGTTCTTCCACTCTCCATTGTACATGTAGCCTTTCTTATTTGAAAAAACACCATCACCATGTGGTTCTCCATCTAAAAACTCTCCAACATAAATCCCATTTTTAAACTTATACTCCCCCGGTCCATTTTGGCAGTCACCCACTATACACTGAGAAAAAATCCACAATGGAGCCAACATCAATAAGAAAAAACTTTTTTGCTTCACGTTGTTTTTTTAACTGAAAAATTCATTATTGCTAATAAAGATAAAAAATAATGACAAACTCCCTGATTTATTTTGATGTTGATTATGATTATATTTGATTATGGATAAATTAGCTACAAAAAAAATAAATAATTCATTATTAAAAATAATAGGATTTTTTCAATATGATCAAGAATGCCCGGCTAATTTCAAAGAGCATGGCTATAAAGACGTAGAACTTGATGATGCCACATATAAATTTTTAATTCAGGGATATCATACGGAATACGTAGATCGTATGTTTAACAATAGTCATGAAAACAGTGTCATTAGATTAAAGAAAAAACTGAATATAAAAGCACAAATAAAGACAACTAAAAATGATTTATTAAATATACTACTAGATAGTGTTGAGTTGTTTTTTTTTAGAGACATGTTTCAAGATTCTCAAATGGCCTTATTTTCGATAACATATTCTCCAGACGCGTTAACTTTAAAAAAAATATCAGATTTATCATTTTTATTGAGAAATCCTGACACCAATATTAGTTATAACAATGAGGAATTACGTTTTCATCAATTAATCTCTCAGGATTTTTTGTGTGGACAAAAATTTTACGGAGATAATACCGAAATTGCAAAATATGCTGGCTCAAAATTCAAAACATATACAATCATAGACATTGAGGACAACACCTTAAACACAGAGAATTTGCTGTATGAAATAGGCACTTTTTCTCGAATTGGCGAAATAGAATCAGGTGGTCTAAATGCTCCATCTGAATTATATAAAGAAAAAATACTCTCTCAGAAGATATCTTGTTTTAAAAATTACCAATGTTTACCACTATTGGATTCATTTACAGTTGTAGGGACCAATAATTATAATTTCAATGATGAAAAAAATCACAACACATGGGATAATATATATTTTTCTATATATATATATAATTTATATGTTAAATGCTCCATACAAAAGCTGTTGGATCATTTTCCGAACAACCCGCTACAACAAAGGTCTGAGTTTCAAAAATTTTATAATAAGTATTTTTTAAGAAAAATATCTTTTAATTTTTTACCTAATGAAATTTTTATCGGCATAAAATCAGCACTAGATATAGAACAAGACATTAAATTTGTAGAAGAAAGAATAGAGCGATTATCTAACCAAATAAATGAGAGAAATCAAAAAAAATTGGAAATTTTACTCTTGTTTATTACTTTAATGGGGGTTGTAGAAAGTCAAATTGTGGGCGCGTTTAAAAATTGGCTGGGTTTCAGCAGTCCTTTTTTAGTTGACATGGGGTTATATGTACTATTAATAGTATTGATTTTTGTAATATACTTTAGGAAAAAAAAATATCATGGATAATCATATTTTAATAAAACTAATAGATTTAATTCATTCTACAAAAGAATTAAAAAGCTCTCCTAATCTTATTTGTCAACAATCTAGAGTTACATGTGAAGCTATACTAAAAGAAATTTATAAAAAAGAGGTCGGTCCACTGCCCCCTAAAATTATGTTTCAGAATTTATATCAAAAAATAGAAAAGGAATCTCCTGGCGCTATACCAAACGGAATTATGCTCTGTATCACAACTATTCAAGCTTATGGCAATAATGCTTCACATGCTCAAGATGACTTAGACCAATTAGACGACACTGCTGCCGATATCGTAGAGAAAGCTTTAGGAAAAACATGTAACTGGTTTTTTAATGAATATATAAAAATTGAAAATTCCAAGACTTATAATTTTGATGCTATTAATCCTGTGAGTTCTAAAGCAAAACAATGTGGTATAGAAAATTATAAAACTATTTTAATGGATGTGCTTAATGATGGTATTTTAGAGTTCCATGAATACGAATCTGTTATAGAAGCGAGAAATATGCTAGAATTAAATATCGATCAAATAGAAAAAATTGAGAGAGAAACAATAAATGAATTGACGGGAAAAAGGGTTCGAAAGCTTTCTGATATTTTAGAAGACTCAAAGACAGATTCTATTATATATGAAAAAAACAATTTGAATTATCCATTGTGGGCTACTGATGCAATTGACAAAATAAACAAATTAAGTTGTCCAGAATGGCAAACATATTTAAATAGATTTATATCAGCTATAAAATCAAAAGACACACCATATAATTCTTCGGTTCTCCCATTACTAGGTGGTTGGCAAGGCTGGTTTGCGCAGTCAGGTAAAAAAACATACTTTAATTTATTTTTCATTGTTAAAAACAATAATGAAATCACAGGTCTTTCAATAGAACCTATAGATCCAACCTGGTCAAAAGCTCCACCACCAAATGTACAATTCTTACTAGCTGAACTAAACGGAAGTCTAGTTGATGACATATTATTTACCTATACTAAAAAATACACACTACATTGGTCTCATGAAATTAAATATGAGGGTGTTATTATTGATGAGGGCAAATATTTTGAGGGAGAATGGTCTATTGGGGAGAGTTTGAATGGAGCATTTAATGCAATGAAAACAAAATCACTATTACCTATTCGAATTTTTAATACGGATGATAAAAAACCGTTAGTAAAAACTATTTTTTTCAATCATTTTAACAAACTCATGTCATCTTGGTTTGTTCAACTGAGGGGTAAAGATTTTGAGTTTCTAATTTTCCACCTGTTAGAGTTAAGTGATAAAGTATTAGCTAACATAGTCAGTTACAACAATAATGAAATAAAAGTTTTATTTTATCAAGGTAATAAAATAGATAAAACAATTAATATTTATCACTATAATAATGAGGGTGTTGAAAATAAAAATGATAAAATATCATTTGCAATAGATTGGAATTCTAATACAATTAGTGGAACTGCTCGAAGCATAAAATTCCCTATTCGATCATTAAAAGGATTTAAAATTTAACATGAATATACTCATTACATCATTTGGACCATTTCAAAATTTCCAGAAAAATCCCAGCAATATAATTATGAAACTATTGGAAAGAGATGACTATTTTGGTAAACATAAAATGATTGATTTTAATACTATTGATGTTAGCTATAGTCGGGTAGATAATTTTGCTCAATCAATGAATGAGGAATATCAACTAATTATACACCTAGGGGTTGCATCAAATTCTAAAATAAGCCGCATTGAAACAAGAGCATATAATCAGGTTGAGGGTGTTGACATAAATAATGAAAAGAAGGATAATGAGAAAATATGTACAAAGGGGGCTTCTTTACTATTTACAAACTATCCAGAATTATTAATAGATAAAATTCGAAAAACACATACTAATTACGTTACTGTTTCAAAAGATCCTGGCAGATACTTATGTAATTACCTATATTATAAAAGCTTGTTGTTGCAAAATAGTAAGCAAGCCATTCTTTTTTTTCATGTTGCTGATTTTCAGAATCAACATTTGGCTCCTGGTCCGAAGCAACAGGCAAATATTATTAAAGATATAGTTGATGTTTTTACAAAGGACCATACACAAATTGATGTTAGCTCATAGTGGTTTTAGTATTCAGCGGGAATTCTAAGAAATTATAAAGAACAATAGTAAATTAAGTTATTATTTTAGATGTAATTGTAAAATATCAAAAAAGTGGGAAAAGGGGTTTGTGACCCTGGCAGGATTCGAACCTGCAACCAGCAGAGCCGAAATCTGCCATTCTATCCAGTTGAACTACAGGGCCAGGATATATGATTGCAAAAATACCAAAATACTCTTGATATTCGTTATATTTAAAAAATAGTTTTAACGCCATGAGGGTTCTCTTATTGTTATTATTCTTTCATATTGCCCAAGGGCAACATCTTCCAATTAATGATTGGGCGATGCATCTAAATTACACACAAGTCAACACAATAATCCATGGGGATAATAACACTTTTGTAGGAACAAGGTCTGGATTGTTTTCATATGATTTAAATGACAATAGTCTCCGAAGTTTTTCAAAACTAGATGGCTTAGCTTCATTAGATATAACTGCATTAGCACATGACGCTGAAAACAATCAGCTTATTATTGGCTATCAAAATGGCAATATAGACATACTTAAAAACAATCACATTACCAACATTCCCTATATAGCAATGGCTAATATTTTATCAGAAAAAACAATTAAGGACATTTTTGTTGACGATCATCTTGCATATATATCTTGTCCCTTTGGGTTGGTGGTTTTAAATATTACAAATGCTGAAATTAAAGAAACATATTATTTTACTCAAAATGGGGTTAATGCCAAAGTTTTTGATTCCCACATATTTAATGATCAAATAAACACATCAAATGATAATTTTTTAGCAAATAAAATTTTTGTGGGAACAGACAACGGGCTTTTCTACGCAAACAAAAATGATAATTTGCTAGATTTTCAAGTCTGGAAAAATGACTGTAGTATTAATTTATTTGGAGTGGATTATGATTTGCAGGGTGTCAGGGTTAAAAAAGTAATTGGCTATGACCAAGGAGATGCTGGGGGAAAACAATTAATGATTGGCACAGCGACTAATGCATCAGAGGACGTCTTTGCTAAATTACCACCAAACAATGAGTTTAATTTTTTCACATTTAACACAAATGGTGAAATTATGGGGGAGAACACAATAGAAGCCCCCGTTTTTAATGTGAATAAAAACATCTTAGGAAATATTATCAGTGTTAACCTAAATCAGAAATCCCGAATTATAACAATTATAACATCCCATTTCGAAAATCAAAAAATAATTATTTTGGATGAATATTCAGACATAATATTATCCGAAAACATAACAAACATAAGTAGCCAAAATATTGACTTATCAATAGTAGATGCTGTTGTTTCAGACAGCTTTAACATTTCTGAAAAAATTTTCATAGGAGATTCTCGTGGAGGGCTTTATGTTGTTAATAACAAACTAAATGTGTTAGACCAAGTCTGTCCAAATGGACCAGCTGGTAGAAATGCTGGGTCGATAATAAATAGTGGAGATAAAATTATGCTTACACACGGTGGAAAAACGACATCTTGGAATAACTCCTACAACTATCAAGAAGTTTCACTTTTTCAAAATTCTCAATGGTCCCAATCTAATCAATTAATTAATGCAGGATATTATGATGCAGTTGATGTTTGTGCTGATAATTTAAATGAAAATAGATTTTTTGTCGGAACCTGGAACAATGGGCTTTTAGAGCTAAATGGAGACTCGCTAGTTAATCACTACAATGAAAAAAACAGCTCCTTGGAAACAATTACTGATGATGGGTGGATAAGGATTGGTGGATTGGATACTGATTTCAATAATGCACTTTGGATAACTAATAGCCAATCGGAAAAACCGTTGGTTAAATTTTATAATGGATCCTGGACAAGTTTTTCTGTTCCAAACATACCCACTAATACTATGAGTGGGAAAATTCTATGTGCTAGTAATGGACAAAAATGGATTCAATTGCGAAATGATGGTGTTGTGGTTGCTCAAGAGTCTGGAAAAGGAATGGTTTCAAAAAAATTAGGATCAATGAATGGTCTTGCTGGGCAAACTGTTAACTGTTTTATAGAGGACTTTAATGGCTCAATTTGGGTGGGTACTTCTCAAGGTCTCTCGGTGTGTTATTTCCCTGACAATATTTTTAATAATTCTACATATAATGCGGAGCCCATTTTAATTGAAACCGATGATGGCTATGTTGAACAATTATTTGAAAACACCGAAATTCTAGATATTGAAGTTGATGGTGGAAACAGAAAGTGGGTGGGAACAAAAGCAAATGGCGTATTTTTAATTTCTGATGATGGAACAAGCCAAATAAAACACTTTACAAAAGAAAATAGCCCATTAATTGACAATAATGTTAATCAAATAGCCATTCTCGAACAACAGGGTATAGTTTTTTTTGTGACTCCATTAGGAGTTTGTTCATATAGAGGAGATGGAACAAAAGCAAAAGATAATTATAATGATGTTTTAGTTTTTCCAAATCCTGTTCAAAAAAATTATACAGGCATAATTGCTATTTCTGGACTAAAAGAAAACACAAATGTTAAAATCACTGATATTACAGGAAACCTAGTATTCGAAACACTCTCAATTGGGGGTACAGCAACGTGGGATGGAAAAAATTTTGATGGTGAAAAGGTTGCTACCGGAGTATATTTATTTCTCTGTATTGACGACAATTATAATGAAGGTGTTGTGAAAAAAGTTCTTATTTATAATTAATTTATGTTTATAACCACTGGTGGCGTTGTTCTAAAATCTTACCCCTTTAAAGACGGCAGTTACATTGTAAAAGTGTTTACGTCTAAAAGTGGTCTGTTGTCATTTTTTGTGAAAAAAACAAAAAAAAAATCTATTGTTTATCAGCCGTTAACAATCCTGGAAATAACCTATCGAAAAAAGGAGAATAGTAGCTTGTTTTATATAAAAGATAGCCACATGTTATATGCTTATCAAAATCTTCTTTTTAATAGTGAGAAAATTCAAATAGCAATTATTCTGTCTGAAGTACTACAAAAGTGCTTGGGCGACCGAAATACTGCACTCTATCAATTTATTGTTGACAGTTTTAAATGGCTAGATTTAGCTAAAGAAGATTATTCCGAATTTAGCAATTTGTTTTTAATTAAATTTTGTGAAATAGCTGGTCTAAAGCCATATGGGGCGCTGGACTTTAAAGAGCACCCTAATCAACAACTAGATCTACAACAGGGTTTGTTTATTAGTTCTAATCTACATTCCAGCGAACTACAGAAACCCAAGTATATTGTTCCCGTTAAGGAAAGTTTGGAAATTTTCAAATTATCACAATTAGATTTTAAAAACTTGAAAACTCGCACAATTTCTAAAAGACTCAATGATTCTATTTTTGATTATCTTCTCAAATACATATCTATTCACTTAACCGACTTGCAATCAATTAAATCAATCAAAATATTAAAAGAAATGTTTTAAATAAAATGGCACATTTTTTGTATATATTTATTTATCTATAATAATTAATATGAGATTCTTAGGTTTAATTATCTTAATTGTTAGTCTTAGCAATCAAGCTATGGCACAAGAGTTTATTATCATTGATGCGGAAAAAAACCCAATATCAAATGTGGCCGCCTTTAATGAATCTAATACAAAAAGTACATTGTCAAATAATGATGGGGTTATAAATCTAAGTCGATTTATGATTGATGAGGTAATTATATTTCAGCACCCAAATTATCAAATAAAAAAAATTGAGAAAAATGAAATTGAATCATTTGTCATAATGGATCTATCTATTACAATTTTAGATATAATTGAATTAAGTCAAACCAAAAATACAGATAACATAAAAAATACAGCAGAAAAGAAAATATACATATCATCTAAAGACATAAAAGAATTAAACCCAACCACCACAGCTGATCTATTGGAGAAAAAGGGGGGGGTGAGTGTTCAAAAAAGTCAACTGGGGGGGGGGAGTCCCAACATTCGGGGATTTGAGGCCAACAAAATACTACTAATGTTGGATGGTGTTAGATTAAATAATGCTATTTATCGATCTGGGCATTTGCAGAACTTAATCACCATTGATGAGAATATGCTTGATGATGTTGAAATTATTTTTGGACCAAGCTCAGTATTATATGGTAGTGACGCGCTTGGTGGAACCATTAATATGAGAACTCGAAGTCTCTATTTTCAAAATAACCCCACTTGGGGTGGGGGCGCGAGCTCTAGCTATCACTCTGCTTATGGAGGGCTTAAATCCCATGTTTTCACTAAATTTTCGTCAAAAAAATATTCCACTATTACCAGCTTTTCTGTTAAACGATTTGGAGATTTAAAAATGGGGGGGTGGAGACCACATGGATATAATCAGTGGGGGCTTGTACATCATTACATAGATGAAAATGACAATATTGTTTGCAATCCAAATCCTGAATTACAAAAAGGAACCCATTATAATCAATATGATATATTTAATAAAATGATTTTTAAAATATTGGATAACTTAAGATTGACTTCAAATATTCAATACTCAACATCATCTAACATACCTAGATTTGATAAATTAAATGATAATGACGCACCTTGTTTAATGGGGGAAAATGGTATATGTGCGAATGCTGAACACTTAAAATTTCATTCTTATTATTATGGGCCCCAGAATCGCCTATTTAGCAGCATTAAGCTCACCGGATTCGATTATTACTTTGATAAATCCGAAATTATTTTTGGTTATCAAAATATTGAAGAATCTCGTCACAAGTGGTATTTAAGTGATTATTTAAACTCCATAGAAAACCCAACCAACTACGACAGTCCAACACGACAGTATGAAAAAGTAAGTGCATATAGTCTAAACACAAACTTTCGAAAAGGTTCCGTTTTTTTGGGGTCTGAAACCATATATAACGACGTACAATCTACAGCAGCAAATAATGGTGAAAATATATGGGGTTTTGGAGACACAAGATACCCTCCAGAGGGATCAAGCTTGTTTAGTAGCGCATATTACATCAACATTTTAAAAAGACTGTCACATAAAGTCCAGATAGAGGGGGGGGGGAGATATACTTTTTCTCATGTAAAGGGGGCTTATCCGGATAGCATGAACAGACCTGTTGCAAATATAGAGGGGTTAAATCTGTCTTCCAAGAATAATATTTTTTCTGGGAATATTAAAATATTATATTATCCATCTAACTCTTGGAAAATAAGCGCTGTGACATCCAGAGGGTTTCATGCACCCAATGTAGATGATATGTTAAAAGTTTTTAAAAAGGGTGACATTATTACACTTCCAAATATTGATCTCAATCCTGAATATTCTTTGTCACAAGAATTTTCTATCACAAAAAACCTATCTCCTCATTTTACTTTTTATGGAACAGGGTTTTATACTCAATTAACCAATGCCATTATAAGATGTCCAACTTTAATTAATCAAGCGCCAGATGGAGAGGAGCCCCTCTGGCAAAGCATGATACTATATGACGACGAAATGGTATACACATTCTCCAACCAAAATAGCCCAAATATTATTGATATTTATGGTGGAACAATTGGCTTTAATGCCATAGTCTACGGGTTTGAGATCAATGGAGATTTTAATATTACAAAGGGAGAAACGAGAAATAATGCTGGAGAACCTGTTGCACATATTCCTCCGAATTTTGGAAAAATAGAGGTCATAAAAAAAATCAACAAACTACAAGCTCGATTTCTTTTATTATATTCCGCGGGAAAAAGGACAGAAGATTTTGATACTGCTGGAATAGACAACTTAGATGAAACGCCATTTTTAGGCTTTTCTGAAGTGTCAGGAGATGAAATTTGGGCTGGTCTGCCAAGTTGGTACACTTTAAATTTTTCGATAGGATATGAGTTAAGTGGGTCTTTTGGGTTTAATTTTGGTGTTGAAAATATTATGGATGCGCATTATAAAACTTTTTCTTCAGGAATAAGTGCTCCTGGTAGAAATTTTATTTTTTCTGGACAATATAATTTTTAAAACTATTTTGCAATAGAGATTCTAGCTGTAGTAGTGGTATGGCTTTTTTCTCACCAGGTGCATATAAATAGGTATAAACCAGGGGCCCTCGCTCAAAAAAATAAGCTTGAAACACTCCTCCCATAAAATCATTTTCCATCCTCCAAAGAGATTGAATTTTGATGTGTGACCCGCTCTCTGGCGCATTAATATGCGTGGGCAGCGATCTTTCCAGCATCATATATGAGTTTGGTAGTGGTCCCAAAATATGTTCTGTAATAATACTATCTACAGCATCAAACGCCACATCCACTGCCATAGTATCGGAATATTTTAGTTTTAAAAAATCACTGTGGTGTAGAGAGTGTGAATTTGCAATTAATAACCCCTGACTAATCTTACTTGTTTCTCGTCTTAACCAAGTGATATTAGAATCCTTATATGCGATAAAAAAATCTTTAGGTACATTTATTAATAATCCATGACGTACATCTATTTGGTTCGAAAGAACCTGACTTTCATGTTTTTTAAATTTTTGGGACAAACGGGCCATTTCTGTTTCCTTGATTTTTTTTACAACACCTAACAGCTCCTTATCTCTTGCTATTAAATCTTCCCCGGAAGAAACTTGAAGTAAAATAATTAATTGATTTTCTGCAAATACATCATATTTGAATTGTATTGAAAAGGTGTCTGACTTTTCTACAAAAAGTAAATTTTGGTGACGCTGTAAAACACCCTTAAACTTTTCTAAATCTACCTGCATTATGGATAATAATTTTTCTGGCTGTGGAGAAGGTCCAATATCAACACCTATAAGTGTTTTTAATGTACTATATATCTCGGCATCAAAATCATTGGTGTTTTTAACCACAACTAATTCCAATGGGTCCCCAATGGATTGTGGCAAATTACTTGAGTCACTGCCGGGATCGGAAAGACCCAGCCAACCAAGACCAAAAAGTGCAACTATAATAATAATAATGTATAATTGTGTTTTTGTCAAATTAAATTATTTAATAATTCTATAAATATAAAGTCGTTGACCCTGTTTTATCTTGCTATTTTTTAAATCATTCCAAAGCATAATGTCTTTTATTTTACAATCGTATTTGTTTGCAATTTTACCTAAATAATCGCCCCTCTTTACAACATACTTAATCTTTTCTATATCGCTAAAAATTGGATATATAGCTTTTTCTACAGAATCCAGTCTTGCCAATTCTTTATAAATACTGTCTTTATTGTTAATGAATTCTGCCCATTGATAATTGGGTAATATAAGTGGAAATTTTTCATTTTCAACATAAGGAATAAGCTGTAATTTATATGTGGGATTTAATTCTGCTAATAGCACACTATCTATAGACATAACGGCGGCTAAATGTGATAAATTCATACGCTTGTTCAAGTGGACAGAATCTATTTGAAGGCTTTGAATGTTTATTTTTTTATCTACAGTAATGCCATAATCTTGTGCGAAATTCATCACATATACTGCTGCTATAAATGCTGGAATATAATTTTGAGTTTCCTTGGGAAGAAATGGCCTTATATCCCAATAATTTGATTTTCCCCCTGATCGTCTCATAGATTTGGTTACATTTCGACGACCTGCATTATATGAAGCAATTGCAAGTTCCCAATTATTAAAAACCTTATAAGACTTTCTAAAATACTCACATGCTGCTTCTGTTGATTTATAGACATCTTTGCGCTCATCCAAATATGAATTTACTCGCAACCCATGTTCTTTCGCTGTTGGGTACATAAATTGCCACAAACCAATTGCACCGGCTGAAGATTTAGCATTAGGATTTAAGGAAGACTCAATAATTGGTATATACTTTAACTCCAGAGGTAAATCATGTTTGTCCAAATAAGATTCAAAAATTGGAAAATAATACTCTGCTAATTTTAATAGTGCGCTTACTTGTTTCGGGCGTTTAAATAAATAATACTTTATATGCTGCCCAATCTCTTTTGTATATCTTAATTCTAATGGTGTCAGTTGATTTAATGAATCCAATTGTGCTTGTATCTTTTCGGCATCAAACGCATTATTTTGTATCAGCCTTTGGTCTTCCACTTTAATATCTAACAATAAATCATATCTTAAAATAGTATCTTTTTTGGAAAATAAAAACACCGTATCTTCTTGAGAAAAACAAGAAAACATAAAAATTAAAACCGATGTTAAAATTCTATGTTTCATTCTATATTTAATTATTTATTATTTTTTTTGCACAACTTAATAAATCTGATTCCGAAAAAAATTCACCTATTAATTGGGCAGAAGCCGAAAACCCATTTTCCACCTCACCTACTGGAAAAGAAACTGCAGGGTGTCCCGATAGGTTGGCCATTACAGTAAAAACATCTTCATAGTATAGCTGGGTTGGATTAGTGTTTTTCTGGCCAATTTTAAATGGTAAATTGGGGGTCGTTGGTATTAAAATATAATTGTTTTCTGATAAAATTGATTTTACTTGTGATTGAATTAGGCTTCTGATTTTCTGAGCTTTTGTATAATACGCATCATAATACCCGGCGCTTAAAACATATGTTCCCAAAAGTATTCTTCTTTGTACCTCTTTGCCAAAACCTTCAGTTCTGGATATACTAATTAATTCGTCTATCGATTTAGATTTTGTTTGATAACCATATTTAATTCCATCATAACGAGAAAGGTTGGAAGACGCTTCTGCTGTCGTTAATATATAATAAGTGGGAACAAGGTGTTCTAAAAGTGGTAAATCAATATATTTAATTATATGACCCTTTTCTTCTAGCTTTGTTATTGTTTGTTTAAACTTGGTTTTGACTGATTTATTAAGACCACTGAAATTTAATGCCTCTTTGAAAACTGCAAATGTTTTTTGTTTATCATTATCAATTTCTTCTAAATCCATCTTTTTGCCAATGCAAGTGCTATCATACTCATCTATTCCCGAAATTACATTCATAACTATACGTATATCGTCTATAGATTTAGCTAAGGGTCCTATTTGATCAAAAGAAGATGCAAATGCGATTAAGCCATGCCTGGACACTAATCCATATGTTGGTTTAAGGCCTATTACTCCACAAAATGCCGCAGGCTGTCTAATTGATCCCCCCGTATCTGTTCCAAGTGCTAATTGACAAAAATTTGCCCTTACGGCAGCTGCAGAAGCACCAGAAGATCCTCCTGGGACATATAATTTATTAATTGGATTTTTTGTTGGGCCATATATAGATTTTTCATTACTGGACCCCATTGCAAACTCATCACAATTTAGTCTGCCCAAAATAATGGCATCTTCTTCTATCAATCGATCAACAACTGTGGCAGAATATGTAGACTTAAAACCTCTTAGCATTTTAGATGCCGCTGATGAATGGTGATTTTTATAACAAATATTATCTTTAATACCCACAATCAAACCAGCCAGCTTACCAGCAGTTCGATTCTTTATTTTTTTATCAATTTCAATAGCTTGTTCCAGGGCTTCTGATTTGTATACTTCAATAAAAGCATTAATGTCACTTTGTTGCGCTATATTGTCAAGATAGCCCTCTACTAATTTATAGCATGAAGTATTTCTAGCTAAAATATCTGTTTGAATTTCTTTTAAAGAAACATAATTTTTCAAAATCAACTATGCTTTATTACCCTTTGTTTTGTTCTTTGTCGCTTAAAGCCTCCTCATTAGAATCATCTTTGGTGGCTTTTTTAAATTCTTTGATTCCTCCACCCAAGCCCTTCATTAATTCTGGGATTTTTCTGCCACCAAATAAAAGTAAAATTGCCAACCCAATAATAACCCATTCTGTCCCTGATGACATGCCAAAAATTGCGAAAGTTAAAAACACTGTATTCATACTAAAAATATTTTACCATAAATGTACAAAGATTTTTAATAGCTTGAAAGCCAATTTTTAGGATTTAATTTTTCTCTCGATTGCCAAATTTGAAAACCCAATACATTTCTTCTCTGTGTGGTTGGATTATAAATTGATCCCAGTTGTTGCTTGATTTTTATTTTCTGTCCTTTTTGCACACTCACATCATATAAATTAGAATAAACAGAGAAGTATTCTCCATGCCGAATAATCAAAACCTTATACCCATTCGGTAATATAATAATCTTTGCAACTTCACCATCAAATACGGATCTAACATCATTGGTTGTGGTGGCAATTTCTATACCATTATTCATAACGGTAATGCCCGACAAAACAGGATGCAGAGATTCACCAAAATTAGTAACAACAGTCCCCCTTTCCGTTGGCCATGGCAGTCGACCTTTGTTAGATGCGAAACTGCTTGAGATTAATTTTAATTCGGGGGTTAAGCCGTCTTCCTTATTTTTCTCCTTGGCAAGAATTGATAAAATTTCATTTGTTATTTTTTGTCTCTCTAATTCCTTAGAAGACAGTGCTTTCAGTAATGAGTCTTCTTTGCTTTTCAGCGCATCAACTGTTGCCTCCTGAGACTTCTTTGTTTGCCATAATCCTCGAATTTCTGTTTTCTTATTTTTCTGCAAATCAATCTGTTCTAGTTTTTTTACAACCAATAACTGCCTTTTATTTTCTATATCTATTTTTACCTGCTGTATAGATTTATATTTTTCTCTTCTATCCACTTCCATTTTTTTAAGATAATGGCGTCGTCTAAGTAATTGATTGAAGTCATTTGATGATAAAAAGAACAAAATGCGATTATAAGTAAGAGATAAATGATGTGTTTTTTGAATTAAAGTAGAGTAATTTTGTTTTAACGCTTCAAGCTGTGAAATAATATCCTCTAATTCTGTTTCTATTTGTTTTTGTTGAGATTTTAACACATTCAGCTCTTGATTTAATAGACTTAGTATCCCCTCTTTCACTCTAATCTGTGTATTAACAATTTGTAGAGCCTCAAGGGTGTTTTTTTGTGTTGACTGAGTTGCTTGTAGGTTACTTGTGAGTGCTTTTGACTCTTTTATTAGCTTTTCTTTTTGTTTTAGTAATTGATGATAGTTTTGAGCAGACAAACTACTTATACAAAAAAAAATAAAGATAGAAACGCATATGTAATTTAATCGTAAATTCATATAATTAAAATAAATTAACTGATTTATAATCTATCTTTATTTCATCTAAATTTCCCAAAGCTTTTTCTTTCTGTGTGTTTTTTATAATGATTTTCTGAGGCAAAAACAAACTGTCTCGTCCATATTTTTCTACAAAAACATAGTTGGTAAAAAAACAATTCCTGTATGGGTTTTTGTATTCTATTGTATCTGATGTCAAAGTCTTTTGTATAAATGATTTTTGAAATGTTTTTATATTAATAAAATCCGTTCTTTTAAAGAAAATCGAGTCGTTTTGGTTGGTGTATTTGTTTTGAAAAACAACTTTTTCTTTTGTTAATATTAATTTTCCTAATTCTAGGGCTACAAATGGATAAACGGAAGCACTAATCGTATCAGAGGAAATTTTGATTTTTGTCCTTATTTTAGATATAGCAAGTAATAAATTATCCGACTCCACAGTTGCATGAATTAACATCCCGTTTGTATTTTTTATTGATTTTTTTGGCTTTACTTTTAAAACACCACAACCACAAAAAAATAATAAAACAGCGAACATAAATTTATTCATACGCCTTGATTTTATCTTTTAAATGCACATCGTCTGGATTGATTAATAACGATTTTTTCCACTGTATCAAAGCATCATTCAACAACCCTAGCTTCTCTAAAATATCCCCATAGTGATCAAAGAGGGTTGCGCTATTTGTTTGCAAATCAATGGCTTTCATAATTTGTGTTTTAGCTAAACTATATTCTTCAAGCTTATATAAGACCCAGGCATATGTATCTAAGAATGAGGCATTCGGACTATCAGCTGTTAACTCATTGCATTTGACAATCATTTCCTTTGCCGTGTTTAGATTTTCACCACGAAGTGCTAAATAATAACTATAATTATTTAATACATATACGTTCTGATCATTATACATCAAGGCTGTAACATATGCTTCATCCGACTCTGTATGACTTCCCAATTTGTGATAGCTATCTCCTATTAGTGAGAAGACCTCTGATTTAAATAATGGCTCATCAATAATGAATTCTTCGGCCATTAATAGGGCCTCAACTGTTTGGCTATATTCATTTTTATTGAAATAGGCCAGCCCTTGATAATAATATAGTCTAGCACTATATGGATACCTAGATATCGCTAGTCTTGTAGTATTTAAAGCTAAATCGAAATCTTTTTGTGAAAAATAAATTTCTATTAATTTCGTATAAACATATTCATCTTTTATTAAGCCTGAGTTTAATGATCGATTATAGTGTGGTATTGCAAGGGCATATTGCTCCTCTTTTGCGTAGATATCAGCTAAAATTAAATTAAAAATAGGTTCATCTGGATATAATTTTAGTGCTTTTTCCGCAATTAGCTGAAATGATTCGTGTTCAGAAATATTATTTTCAATTAATAGTTTATAAAAAATGTCTTTTTTTGTTTCTATATTAATAATTGGATTGTCAACAATCTTTGAAAGATATATTTCTTGATTGCGAACATCTTTTTTGTTTGCATAAATTTTATATAAAGCAATTATGGCGGTGGGATTATTTTGGTCAACGGCTAATAAATCATTATATACAGAAATTGCCTCATCATATTTGCTGAAATGCAAATACACCGAAGCTAGTTCTGATAAAAATCTTTGATCAGCTGGATCTTTTTTTAATACGTCCCGGATCGTTTTTTCAGCTTTTTCAAAGTTGTTTTGGTCCAAAAATATATTCTTTAATTCTATTGATAGGTCGTTTGATTGTCCTAGCTGAGATTCTGTTTTTTTTATAAACCTAATAGCTCTCTTATATAGTGCAAGCTCTCTTAATACTTGTATTTTTTGAAAATAATAAACCGGGTTGTGGGGTTCAATTTGAATAAGACTAGAATATACATCAATTTGTTCTTCCAGTTTATTTTGCATAACATATATATCAAGCAATAAGTAATAATACCATTTGTTGTTAGAGTCTAAATCTATAGCTTGCTTGATATAATACTCCGCATTATCCCATTCATTAAAATAAAAATACAGTTTTGCTATTTCATTGTAGGCTGAGGATTCTTCTGGGTTTAAAGCTGTACATTTTTCATACAATATCAAAGCCTGTTCATATTCCTCCGAAATTTTATACTTTTCAGCATCAAAATAAAACTGAATATATTGTTTTTCATTTTTATCAATTTGATGAATAAACTCTTTCTGTTGAGCATTAGATGTAAAAAAAGCCCCGAAAACTATGCATATATATATATTTATATTTTTCATGCCGTCAATCATTTAAGCGTACAATAATCACCAATATTTACACAACTAAAATTATTATCATATGTCACATTATTGCCTATTATAGACGAATGAAAATCACCGCCAGTTATTGCAGAGTTTTTTTGAATAATACTATTTCTAATTTTAGAGGATTTAATAATTGTTCCTGCTCCGATACTAACATTCGGTCCTAAGATAGAATTTTCTATTTCTGCTGTGGGTGCAATATAACAAGGCTCATGAATAGTTGTATTAGGAAACCGTCTTTTTTGCAAATCCTCCTGTTTTAATATTTCTGCATGTGACGCCAACAAATTATTTGGATTTCCAAAATCTAGCCAGCTTTTAATCCTATTGATTGAAAATTGAAAATTTCTATTTTTTAGATTTTCTAATGCTGTAGTAATTTGATATTCGCCATTTAAAATAATATTATTATCTAATAGGTTTTCAATTTCTTTTTTTAAAGATGACCCATTCTTGAAATAATAAACTCCAACAATCGCCAAATTCGATATCGGAGTTTGTGGCTTTTCTATAAAATCTGTTATATAGCCCGAATTATTTAATTTAACGACACCAAATGCACTGGGATCATCAACCTCTTTAACAAGAATACATGCATCTGATTCAGCATCAAAATCTAGATCTGTATCAAATATGGTGTCTGAAAAAGCAATTAAGGTTGGTCCATTAAGCATATTTTTAGCACAATATATTGCATGTGCTGTTCCTCTAGCTTCTCCCTGAAAAAAAACTTCATAATCTATGTTTTTGGCGCTTAATATGGACTTAAACATGTTTTCAATATTTGGGTCTGGTCTTTCAATAATAAAGCCTATTTTTTGAATACTCGTATTTGATTTTTGAACAACCAGGTCAATTATTCGTTCAATAATTGATTTTCCTGCTATCTCTATTAATGGCTTAGGTGTTGAAAGTGTGTGTGGCCGAAGCCTTGTGCCCTTACCTGCCATAGGAATAATTATATTCATATTATTATTTTTTACCCGTACTACCAAACCCCCCTGTTCCCCTCTGCGTTTTTGTTAGATTATCAATATTGTGCCAAGTAATCTTTTCCACTTTAGCCAAAACTAACTGAGCAACCCTATCACCATTTTGAATTACAAATGGATCCCGAGAATGATTTACCAATATAACTAAAATTTCACCTCTATAATCTGAATCAATGGTTCCGGGAGAATTTAACACTGTTATTCCATGTTTTAAAGCCAGCCCGCTTCTGGGTCTAACTTGAATTTCAAACCCCATTGGGATTTCTAAAAAAACCCCTGTTGGAACAGCGGTCCTACCTCCCGGTTTTAACACAATATCTTTCTCAATATTTGCGCAAATATCTACCCCAGAAGAGCCCGGCGTTTTGTGTGTTGGTTGTTGGTGTTTTGAATTATTAATAATGCCTATTCTCATAATAAATATATTACTTTAGTTTTAGTGGTTTAAATAGTTTCTTGATCTGCGAATACACAAATATAAGGTACAGTATAAATAAAACCGTATTATCAATTTGAATATTGCTATACATCTTGACATCTATAAATGTACTAAATAAAACGATTCCTAAAGCAAGACAAAAATATATTAAAATTGATTTAATTTTGTATGGTATTTGGAAGTTCATCTGACCAAGATAAAATGAAATCATCATCATTGAGCCATAGCAAACTAAAGTTGTCCAGGCTGCAGCCATATATCCATATGTAGGGATAAAGGCAATATTTAAAACCAGTGTTAACAGAGCTCCAATAGTTGATATTATGGCTGCGTATCGTGTTTTATTTGTGACCTTATACCAAACAGATAGATTATAGTAGACCCCTAAGCATATATTTGCCATCAATACTATAGGTATAATCGAGAGCCCCGTATGGTATTCCTCTGCCGGAATAATAAATTTAATCACATCAATATATAAAACAATGAACAAGAAAATAGAAAGGGCAATTAAAACAAAAATTTGCATCATTAAAGAATAAATAATTTTTGCATTTGGTTTCTGAAACTGATTAAAAAAAAATGGTTCCGCAGCAAATCTATATGCTTGCACAAATAAAGTCATAAAAATCGTTAGTTTATAACATGCCGAATAAATACCTAATTGATTCATTGCTATTGCAGCACCATATCTTGGTTGTAATAAGTATTTTAATAATAATTTATCTATCGTTTCATTAATGATAAATGCTAAGCCCGCTATGAATATTGGCCAAGAGTAGCGAATCATCTTCTTAAAGATTAGAAAATCTGGCTTAGATATGTTCGACTTTATGTCTGGTAATAGTACTAATAGAGTAACCGTGCTGGCAATCAAATTTGAAATAAAGACATATCCCACTGAGATAGATGGGTCATAAATATGATTAATAAACTCCAAGATTAAAGCATTCTCATGTAAATACGGACAAAGTAGAAGAAAAAATAAATTGAAAAATATGTTTACAACAATATTAAGTGTTTTAATAGAAGCAAATTTTATCGCCTTATTTTGTTGCCTCAATAATGCAAATGGAATAGTCGAAATAAGATCGAGACTGATGATAAAAAGAAAGTACAAAATAAACTCAGGATGATTCCCGTGTCCAATAGCATCTGCAATGTTTTTATATAAACAAAGACCAAAAAAAACCAACACTAAAGCATTGGTTAATAAAAATGTGAACGACGAAGAAAACACTTTAGATAAAGAATTACTAGAGTGTTCGTCAACAATACTTTTATCCTTAGCAAATCTAAAAAAACCTGTTTCCATCCCAAATGACCCAATTACCATAAATAAAGCAGCATATGCATACATTTCTGCAACAATCGCGTATTCGGACGGCATAAATAAAATAGTATATAGTGGAACTAGAAAAAAATTAAGAATCCGCGCAACTACACTACTAAAACCATATATTATGGTTTGATTAAAAAGTTGCTTTATTGCGCTCATTTAATTAAAATTTGGTTTTCTTTTTTGCATAAATGCATTAACACCCTCTTTGAAATTATCGGTTTCAAATAGTGCACCAAACTCGGTACTTTCAATGTCATTACCATTATGTAAATAACAACTATTAATAGATTTTATTGCCGAACTGAGTGATTCTGGTGAAGCGCCATGAAATAGTTTACAAATTTTTAAACATTTATCTAATAGATCCTTTTGTGCAACCACATGATTCACGAGTCCAATTCTATAAGCCTCTTCGGCATTAATAATCTTTGAGGTTAATATCATTTCCATCGCAAGATTAACGCCAATAACTTGGGGCAATTTCTGTGTTCCACTATACCCAGGTATTAACCCTAAAGAACACTCTGGCAAGCCTAATTTAGCAGAAGAACTTGAAACTCTAATGTGTGTAGATAGTGCCAATTCGAGTCCACCGCCCAAAGCATATCCATTAATTGCAGATAAAACAGGCTTGGGAAAATGAGATATTTTATTAAACAATTTTATTTTTCCACTTTTACTCAGTTCAATAGCGCGTTCTTTTGTGAAATTTTGAAACTCCTTAATATCTGCTCCAGCTACAAACGCTTTATCACCGACACCAGTTATAATTACTGATCGTATTGTTGAGTTTTTTTCAATAATATTAAGCTTATTTGACAATTCTGTTATTACTTCATTATTCAAAGCGTTTAATTGTTTTGGCCTATTAATTTCAATAATGGCTGTTTTATGTTCTGGATTTTCTTTATAATTAATCATTCTCATTATATTTTTTGGTTTTTTTCTAGTGGAATGGAAACCTCAAAAACTGTTCCTGCAGGATCGGTTAAATATGTAATACTACCACCAAAATCATCTATTATTCTTTTAACCATGGCGAGGCCTAATCCCGCACCACTATTTTTTGTTGTAAAATTAGGTTCAAAAATCTTGTCTCTTATGTTTTTTGGTATCCCCGATCCATTGTCCTTGACAAGTATAACACAGTGGTTTTTTGTTGTTTCTATCTCAACAACAACTTTTATTGGAATGTCTTTTCTTTCTGCTTGTAAAGAGTTTTGAATCAGATTATTTAAAACTCGTGTTAAATGGGTTTTGTCAACATAAACTTTAATGGGGTTGCCTGAGTTTATTTCTGAAACCAGTTGTACATTGTTATTTTTAAAAATATGTATAACATCCTTAACTGCTTCCATTATAGAAATAGATTCAAGGTTTTGTTTATTCAAGCTAGCAAAATCAGAAAAAGCATTTGCAATCCTGTTTAGTGTGTCTATTTGTTGAATCATTGTTTTGGAAAATTCTTTTAACTTCTCTTCCCATTCGTCGGAATACAGCCCTGCACCCTTTCCGTCATCAAAAGATTTTTGTAAATACTGAACACTTAGCCTCATGGGGGTTAAAGGGTTTTTAACCTCATGAGCAATTTGTTTAGCCATTTTTTTCCAAGCGCCTTCTTTTTCACTTTTTATTAATTGTTGGGTTCTTAGCTCTAGCTCCTCTATTAGTTTGTTGTAACTAGATATAAGCTGTCCTATTTCATCTTGGACGGGCCATATCAGGGGTTTTGTGGAGTATATGTTTGTAGAAGAGAGGTGTTTAGATATTGACCTTAAAGGCGCCGTTACTTGCTTTAATAATATAAAAGCAAAGAGGCTGGCAAACAACAACAAAAACACATATATCTTAATAAATTTTTTAATTTGTGTATTTGTTTTGCTTAAAATTTCATCTTTTGTGCTTTTGTCATAAATAACATCTAAAACACAAAATGGCGTGGTTGTAATTATTGGATTACTTGAACTAAGAGTCGTCATATTTTTTGGTACATATAAAATACGGTATGTTCCAAAATAACCCGGCTTTTCATATTTTATTTTTTTTTCTTGTGACTCAAAACATTGTTCAATAATAGAACGTGTTATTGGAGTGGTAATATTTGTGTCCAAAAATAAAGAGTCATCCGAAGAAATAATAAAATTACCTTCTAGATCATAAATATTAAGTTTTAACTTATGTATATATCCCACTTCTTTTAAAAGTTGACCAAATGCTTCAGGTAAGTCTTTATTATAATCAACAAGTGACTCTATTGATTTTGCAACAGCACGATCTTTTCTTGCCAATCTGTCAGCATTATACGCTGTAGTGTCTTGTTTAATTTGTTGAATATTAATAAAGGCGACAATTACTAATGACAAACTTATCAACCCAATCATCGATAGAAATATTTTCTGACTTAATGTTGCTTTTTTGAAATCCATTAGTACACCAAATATATAAAATTGAATTGGGATATGGTAAGTGCTTAAAATCGAAATACTTATTGCTTTCGCTTGTGGATTTAACTATTCAGTGCTTCAGCTCCAGCTACTATTTCTAGTATTTCATTTGTTATGGCCGCCTGTCTTTGTCTATTGTACGCAAGTGTTAAGTTTTGTTTTAAATCATTGGCATTGTCCGTGGCTTTATGCATTGCTGTCATTCTTGCTCCGTGCTCTGCTGCAATTGAATTTAAAATAGCCTCAAATAACTGGGTGTGTATTTGATTCGGTATTAATCTATTTATAATGCTTGTTTTATCAGGTTCAAAAATATAGTCTTGCGCTGTTTTATCAGGAACATCATCTATATTATTAATTGTAATTGGTAAAATAGGTGTCGACTCTACAATTTGTGTGGCAGCATTTTTGAACTTATTATAAACAAGAATAACCTTTGACCATTTTCCAATCAAAAATTCATCAATAATTTCTTGTGATATTTTTTGGCTAAGTAAACGAGACGGGTTATCTAAAATATCATTTTCTTTTTTAATAACACGGTATTGATTTCTTGAAAATAAATCAGCTGATTTTTTTCCAATTGACCACACCTCTATGTCTTGATTTTTTAATTCTTTTGACTTTTTTAAAATATTCGCGTTAAACCCTCCACACAAACCTCTGTTAGAAGTAATAGCAACAATTAAAATTTTCTGTTTTTCTGTAAACTGTTTTGTTAATTTAATCTCTGAATGATTTACATTGGGAAGAAGATTCTGAATTGTTGTCTTAAGCGCTTCAGCATATGGCTGTATATTAGACATCCTATCTTGTGCCTTTTTTAGCTTAGCTGCAGAGACCATTTTCATGGCACTAGTAATTTTCATCGTCGATGAAATAGAGGTGATTCTGGATCTTATTTCTTTTAAGTTTGACATTTAATTTTTAATTGAATTTTTTTAAAACCTGCAACACTGCTGTTTTTATATTTTCTGTAGCTTCATCACTTAGTTTTCCGCCCTTTAATTCAACTAAAGTGTTGCTAAAATCTTTATGCATAAGTTTAATTAATTCTGCTTCACATTCTTTTATTTTATTAACCGGAACATCGTTTAGTAGTCCGTTTACACCGCAATAAATTATTGCAACCTGCTCCTCCACTTTCATTGGTTTATTCAGTCCTTGTTTCAAAATTTCAACATTTCGTTTACCTTTTTCTAAAACAGCTGTTGTTGCGGCATCTAAGTCTGATCCGAATTTTGCGAATGCCTCTAATTCTCGATACTGCGCTTGATCCAATTTTAATGTTCCTGAAACCTTTTTCATCGACTTTACTTGTGCACTTCCACCAACACGAGAAACAGAAATTCCAACATTAATTGCTGGACGAACACCTGAATTAAATAAATCTGATTCCAAAAATATTTGACCATCAGTAATAGATATAACATTCGTGGGTATATATGCCGAAACATCGCCAGCTTGAGTTTCTATTATTGGAAGAGCTGTTAAAGACCCGCCGCCCTTAACAATTGGTTTTAAAGATTCTGGTAAATCATTCATTGAAGAAGCGATTTCATTAGAAGAGTTTATTTTAGCTGCTCTCTCTAAGAGTCTCGAGTGTAAGTAAAAAACATCTCCCGGGTAAGCCTCTCTTCCGGGTGGTCTTCTTAATAACAATGATACCTCCCTATACGAAACAGCTTGTTTTGAAAGATCATCATATACAATTAATGCGTGACGCCCAGTATCTCTAAAAAACTCCCCTATAGCTGCACCTGTAAATGGTGAATAAAACTGCATTGGGGCTGGGTCCGCTGCAGATGCGGCAACAATTACCGTATAAGGTAGCGCACCATTATCACTTAACATTTTAGTTATATTGGCAATTGTTGATCCCTTTTGAGAGGTTGCTACATAAATACAATAAACAGGATCTCCTTGCTCAAAAAATTCTTTTTGATTAATAATTGTATCTAGGGCAACTGATGTTTTTCCCGTTTGCCTGTCTCCAATAATAAGCTCTCTTTGTCCTCTACCTATAGGAATCATGGCATCAATAGCCTTAATGCCTGTTTGAAGAGGTTCGGTTACTGGCTGCCGGTAAATAACTCCTGGCGCCTTGCGTTCTAATGGCATTTCATATGTTTCACCAGTAATTGGGCCTTTTCCGTCTATTGGTTGACCCAGGGCGTTCACAACACGCCCAAGCATGCCTTCTCCTACGTTTACTGATGCTATTGTGTTTGTTCGTTTAACTGAGTCCCCTTCTTTAATTTTTGTGGAGGAGCCTAATAATACTGCACCCACATTGTCTTCTTCTAGGTTCAAAACAATCGCTTGCTGATTTTTGTCATCATTAAACTCTATTAACTCCCCCGATTGAACATTAGACAGCCCATAAATTCTTGCAATTCCGTCACCAACTGCCAAAACTGTGCCCGTCTCTTCTAGGCTTGCTGTTGATTCTAAATTTTTTAATTCTGATTTTAAAATCTGTGATACTTCTGATGATTTAATTTCTGTCATTTTATTTAATATTTATAGTTTAAATGCTCGTTTAGCATTATTTATTTTTTTTCTAACACTTGCGTCATATTGCAGGTCTCCTGTTTTTATAATAAACCCCCCAAGCAAATTTTTATCTATTTTTTCTTCTATATAAACACTGCCGGCATTATTTATTTTTTCTTTTATTTTAGTTTTTAAATCTTCTCCCATCGGTTCTGCTGAAATAATATGTGCTATAACAATATTGTTATGTTTATTATATAGTTCACCGAATTTATTAATTATATCTAATAAATAGATTTCCCGATTTTTACTAATCACCATCGATAGAAAATTGATCGTGGTTCTATTAGTCTTGTTACTAAGAATCTTTTCAAATATGGTTTTCTTCGTGGTTTTATTAATCGTGGGATTTTTAATTAAGTCGGCCAATTCGGACTCATGCTGAATCATGTCAGAAACAAGTTTTAAATCAACCATAACCTCATCAATTATGTTGTTTTCTATAGCTATTTCAAAAAGAGCTTGTGCATATCTATTTGAGGCTTTTGTTGTTTGCATAATTATTGTATCTCTAAATCTTCAACACTTTCCATGATTAAAGAATTATGTTGATTTGGGTTTTCAAGTTCTTTTTTAAGAATTTTTTCAGCAATCTCTATAGACAGCTCTGCAACGCTGTTTTTCAATTCACCTATTGCAGCTCTTTTTTGTTGAGCAATCTCATCTTTTGCAGACTTTAATTGGGCATCTATTTGAGTATTAATCTTGTTTTGTTGTTCTTTTTTATATTCTGATAATTCTATTTGTGCTTCCCTTATAAGCTTTTCTTTTTCTTTTTTACCCTCTTCTAAAATCTGTACCACTTTTGATGTCGCTTCCGAAATTTGCTTTTGGGCCTCTTCAGCTTGATCAAGAGCGGCCTGAATACCCTCCTCTCTTGCATTTAAAGCTGTCAATATTGGCCCCCAAGCAAACCTTTTCATAAGTACAAGTAAAATGATAAAGCATGTTGTCATCCAAAACAACAAACCTATATCTGGTGTGACTAAGTCCATATAAAAATATTTTATGTTTAATAGTTTATTTCACTTATACCGTGAAAATTACAAGCAAACCAATAACCATTGCAAAAAAAGCTGCACCCTCAATTAAGGCTGCCATAAGAATCATATTTGCTCTTAAGTCGTTGATTGCTTCTGGTTGTCGAGCCATTGCCTGCATTGCACCATTTCCAATGTGTCCAATACCAACACCCGCTCCTAAAGCTGCCACGCCAGCTGCTAATGCCGCAATACCGTATCCTGTAACGTCTGCTGCTAATAAAACTGATAATAATTCCATTTTATAAAAATTTTGAGTTAATATTCATTTTAAATAATTTTAATGTTCTTCTACCGCCATGCCAAAATACATTGCTGCTAATAACGTAAATACATAGGCTTGTAAAAAAGCCACTAATAGCTCTAAGGTCATCATAAACAGTACAAAAAGTCCTGAAAAAACAGAAACTCCATACCCAGCCACAGGGCTCATCTCTCCAAAGATAAATATCATACTAAAAAAAGACAAGATAATTATGTGTCCAGCTGTAATGTTAGCAAACAACCTTATCATTAATACCAGGGGTTTTAAAAAAACTCCAAATATTTCTATTGGTGTTAATATTAACAATACTGGTTTTGGTACACCAGGCATTGCAAAAATATGTTGCCAATAATATTTTTTACCACTTAATGTTGTTATTATAAAAACCATTGCTGCTAAAACTAATGGAACAGCAATATTCCCTGTCAAATTAGCACCACCAGGGAAAAATGGTATTAGTCCCAATAGATTATTGAGAAATATAAAAAAGAAGACGGTTAACAAGAAAGGGAGGTATTTTTTATAATCCTTGTTGCCTATGGCCGATTTAGCAATATCATCTCTAACAAAAATCACTATAGGCTCAAGTAAAGATTGGATGCCAGTAGGAGCTTTGTTTTGGTTTTTTTTATATCTATTGCTAATTGTTATAAAGACCGACAACAAAATCAAGATGCTTAGTATTAATGAAAACACATTTTTCGTAATTGAAATGTCCCATATTTTTTCGGTTTCTTCGATATTTTTGGTTCCATCTTCATTCACAAACTCAATACTAGTTGTGTTTCCATAAACCAAGTTATATCCCTGATGGGTGGCGTGTCCGTGGTCAAACTTAGAAGAAGAAAAAACCTTTAACCCTTTTCCCTCATGAAATAAAATGATTGGGAGGGGAACAGAAACAGCATGCCCCTTCCAGTCTAAAACATGCCAATCATGCGAGTCTAAAATGTGATGCATAATCATATCCCCTGCTTGAAATTTTTCATTATCATCGCCAGGACCACCGACTGATGCTCCCCAAACAGAAAAGGGACAAAAAGCTATAATTAAGAAAAAAAACCCGACAAATAATCTAAGCATCATACTGTGATGATTATATATGTTTTAAAAATCGAAAACAAAAGTAACTAATTTATGATTAATAATATCGAATTATTAAAAGGTTTTTTTGTGATTTTTATTTTTTTTTATTAACATCCTTGATTAGGCTATGTAAAGTATAAAAAATGGACAACAAAGAAATAATAATCGTTATGAAATATATCTCATTATCACACAGTTTATCTAGCTGATAACCAACAAAAACAGATACAAAAACAGTGCCGGCAATTTGTGTTCCGGTTAAATAGTATTTAAATGGACTATTTCTTGAATCTTTCATTATTTGAAAAAAAACTTTTTGTATTAATTATTAAGAATAAAAAATATAAACCTATAAAAAATAGCGAGAAATATATTTTGTCTGCATTTGAGGTAGATTCAGTTAGAAGAAAAAAATAAACAAGCAATAAAGCAATAGATGTAAGCATTTTGAACACCGTCATAAAATTATAAATCATCAAAAATCTTTGAGGTGTTGTTCCTAGTTTAACTAAAAATATAGATTGAATAATATAGATGCACAGAAAAAACAGAACGACCAAAAAATAATAGATTAGAGGGCTGTAGTTTATAAAACAGGAAACAAAGAACAGGGCTGTTAAAATAATGCCAGATGTTAATAGATTGTTTGTTAAATGTTTTTTCATTTAATTCAATCTATGCTGTTTTTTCGCTGATGTCGGACTCTGTTGTTGACTTAGTTTTGTTGATATTTTTAATAACTGGGCCCATACTACACTTGCCTGAAAAAACCGCACCAGGCTCAATCGCTAGTTGAGCGGACACAATTTCTCCTGATAACTTAGCTGTTGATTTCAATGTTAATAACTCCTCTGTAACAATAGTTGCCTTAAGCTCACCAGCAATTATTGCATTTTTACAATTAACCTCACCCTCAATAACGCCAGCCTCGCCTAGAACCAGTCTCCCATCTGTTTTAACAGCCCCTATTAAATGGCCGTCTATCCGGACATCAGAACTAGAGGTTAAGTCGCCCTGTAGTATCGAACCCGATGCAATTGCATTAATTTCATTATTCTTTTCTGTTGATCTTAACATATAAATATTTATTTGAAGGTTCAATTTAATAAATATATTTTATTAAAATATTCTATATAGTCATTAATGTTTCTCTCCCTCAGTAGTGCTGCAAAATTGTCTTCACTAATAACTATAGGAATAATGTCTTGGTTTTTAAAAACCTTTTCCATGGTTTTGTTCTCCTGTATTAACTCATAATAAGTTTGAGCTTGTATTTGATTTTGAAAATCACCAACTCTCAATATTTGAGAATCTTTATTTAATAATAAATTTGTGGTAGACAGACTGTCTAATTTATAATTTTGTTCGTTGAAAGTAGATATCGCTAATTGTGTTTCCGGCAAACTTACTCCAATATCATTTATCAGTAAAAAGAAATAGTGGGGGGAGTCAAATGCTTTTTTATACATGGACTCCACAAGCTGATACTCATCCTCTCCTCTTAAAACTAATAAAATAGTATCAATCTGATTAATAATACCGCTATCGGTATGCTTTGTTTTTATGGTCTCTAAATTTTCTATAAATTGCTTTTTTTTATTTTTTTCTGCCTGACAAAAAGCATTAAGTAGTTCTATTTCTGCAACAAAAAGTGACTCCTGATTCTTTAGGAGTAGTTTCTCTAAATTCTCGCAAGATTCTTCGCTGAACTGAACATAGAGATCATGAGCTTTTTTATATGTTTTTTTATCATTTTCTAATTTTACGTTGATTGGCACATTACCTTTTAAAATCTCTATATAATTACTATTCGGATATTCTGTTTCTATTTTGTGTAAATATAGGTTTGCCTCTGTTGTGTCCTCCTTAATATTGTAAATATTGTGTAAATTAAAATAAATTAACTGTCTATAGTCAGTAGACGGGAATCTGGTAATTAATTCATTATATAATTGAATTGATTGATTATAATCGGCTAACTCCATACTAAAAACACCGGCCAAATCATAATAAGCTGTCTCTATTTTTGATAATAACAATTGTTGTTGCTCCTCTTTAAGGGGGAGCTGAGAGAGATAGTAATCTCTGCTGTATTTTTCTTTTTCTGTTGGGGGGCGTAAAAGAGTGTCTGCACCTTCTGCTTCTATAGTTAGAATTTGATTTTTGTTTTTTCTTCGCCAATTATCTTCTAGTTTTCTGTTTCCCCATCTAGACACAAACTCCGAATACCCCAAACTCATTGCTGAAGGATTATAAAAATACCACCCTCCGCTAGATGTAATATTCATGCTGTTTTGTGTCTGCTTATTGTACTCATAAGAGTTAAATGCGTTGTTTGCCGTACCCCTATCATTGTTTAATTTTAATTCTTCTTCTTTAGTTTGTAAATCTATAATATACTGGTCAATGATTTGGTTTCTTTCTTCTTCTGAAAGGTTCGCCAAAGTAATAATGCTGTCATTGTGTTGAATCTGTGTGTATAAATCAGCAACCTTTTTGGAGTTGCGCAACATTTTTTTTATCCGGTGGTAGTTCTCATTATTAGTCTCTGCAAATTGATGGGCCGAGTCACAGTGATTATATGCATTAATATAGTCTTTTTTAGACCAAAACAATTCTGCTAAAGCATAGTGCGATTCTATTTTTTGATATAAATTGACGGTTGAGAATCTTGCTGAAAGAGATAGAGATTTAATAGCGGAAATAGTGTCATTATTTTTTAACTCCATATTAGCTAGTGCAAAATAAATTTGATCTTGATATTCATTGTTTTTTTTATCTCTTAGCATTTTGTTTAAATCTTGTTTTAGGGTTGTGAAATTATTTAAACTCGGGCTATAGGCTTTCGTTTGATTGAGCTTAGCATTAAAAACCAATTCATATTTTGGGTTTTTCTTGACAACTTGCCGAAAAGAATTTATTGCTTTTTCATAATTATCTGTAATTAATTGTATTTGCCCCAAAACAAAATACATTCTGGTTTTTTGACTCTTGATGTTAGACAGCTTGATGGCTTTTAATAAATATTTTTCTGCTGAAACAAAATCAGACTCCACTATAGACCGTTCTGCTTTTATCTCAAATAAAACTGCATCCTGTTGTTTGGTTAGATAATAGTCGTCTTCAAGTTTTTGTATATTGTTATAAACAGCCTCTTGATTGTTAAGTTGCTGTTGGCATCGAGTAGACCATAAAGCTGCTTCAGATTGAATTTCAGGGTCTGGAGATTTTCGCACAATGTAGTTAAATGTGTTGATTGCTGGCAAGTATTCTTTTTTATAAAACTTCGCTTGACCAATTATAGAATAGGCTTGGAAAATTAATTTGTTTTTTTCTTTACCATCAATATCCATTGAGTGTTGTTGAATAGCAATTGTGCTTTTTTCAATTGCCTTATCAAAAGATGATTGTGCGTTTTGTGCATCTTTTATACTACCATATGTGTTTATTGATAAAATTTCTTTATAGTTGTCTGTGTGTAGTTCTGTTATTTTTTTTACTCCCGTTTTTAGGTGTTCTTTTGCGTAAAAAAGAGCATTGTACTTTGTGTTTAACTGGTGGTACACTCGGTTGAGTGCTGCATCTTTTTGTGTGGAACAACCCAATAGTAACAACAATATTAATATGGTGAACCTATACTTATAAGCTAATAAACCTAAATTTTTATTCATGATTAACAATCATATAAACGAACATAAAATTATTTTATTTTTTTGACTATACATATGTTTTGACAATACTATTTGCGATATTTGATGCAATAGAAGTTGTTAATGCATGTCAAAACCCCACAAACAAAACCCTGATTCGTCTTTAAGTTTTTTTCAAAAATCTTATAAAATTAGCAGTGTAAACAAAACTTCTCTGAAAGAGCGGACCATTACCACATTTAAGGGTTATCAATTATTTATCTATTTTTTGGGTTTGTTCATCATTCTAATATTTAGTGTTTTTTTATTAATTGCATATGGGCCATTAAATAATTTAGTGCCCCTAACAAATACTATTAAAAAGAAAGAAATTATCGACTTAATAGTGAAGGTTGACTCTTTGGAAAAGGATCTGATTATAAAACACCAATATATTCATGTTATTAATAAAATTATCAATGGTGAGGTGGTGGATAGTTTGTTACCAATAAATATTGACTCTAGTCTTGTTGTTGAAAAATTAGACCTAGTACCATCTAAAGAAGATTCTATTTTAAGAAAAATGGTTTACGAAGAAGATTTATACAATATTTCTAACTCATATAACACCCCAATATCGGGTCTAGAAGACTTTGTTTTTTTTAAGCCGGTAAATGGCTTGGTGGTTGACACCTTTAGCCTTGCTGAGCATCATTATGGGTTGGACATTGTTACACATGAGGGGGCCTCTGTAAAAGCCTGCTTGGAAGGGGTGGTAATATTTTCAGACTGGTCAACCTCAAGCGGTAATATGATTTTAATTCAACATGTAGACAATATTGTCTCTGTTTATATGCATAATTCTATATTAACTAAAAACAAAAATGACCTTGTAAAAGCTGGAGAGGTGATTGGGATTGTTGGTAATACGGGGGAGCTATCCTCTGGGCCACATTTACATTTCGAATTATGGCAAAATGGAACACCAATTAACCCACAAGAATATATAAACTTTTAACAAAATGGGGTTAGCTTCTTTTTTATTGAAACGGTTAGCAAAACAAGAATATAAAAAATATTCTTTGGCGAAAAAAAATGCTATAAAAAACCAGGACAAAATTTTTAATAAAATTCTATTGCGGGGTGGTGGAACTGATTTTTGGAAGAAAAAAAAAATACAAAAAATCAAAAACTATCAACAGTTTCAATCCACTCTTCCCATCTCCGACTATGAAAGTGTTCGTCCATTTGTTTCTAAAATATCTAATGGTGAAAAAGATGTTCTCACTAAGGGTAAGCCTTTATACTTTGCTATCACCTCTGGAACAACCTCTGGAACAAAATACATTCCACTAACAAAAGAGATGTTGGCTTTTCAAACACAAGCAATAAAAGAATTACTGTTATTATACTCATATCAAACTAATAATTATAATATTTCTCCAAATGTGGGGATGATGTTTATACAAGGATCTCCCAATTTAAAATACCTAAACAAAGTTCCTTTTGGAAAGCTATCTGGGATAACAGCAAGACACATTCCGTTTTTTCTTAAACAAAACCGATATCCATCCATGAAAACAAATTGCATAGACAATTGGGAAGAAAAAATTGACGCAATTGTACAAGAAACACACAATAAAGACATGCAAATTATTGGTGGGATTCCACCCTGGGTAATGACTTATTTTGAGGCGCTGTTAAATTTTAAAAACAAAAAAAACCTGCAGGAAATTTTTCCTAATATAATGCTTTATATACATGGAGGCAGTGGTTTTAGTCCTTATAAAAAAGCTTTTTTTAATATTTGTGGAGAAATAGATACACTAGAGGTTTATCCTGCGTCTGAAGGTTTTTTTGCATATCAAGATGATTTAAATGACCCAAGTATGCTGCTTTTAACTAATCACGGTGTGTTTTATGAATTTATTGAACTAGCCGATTTTCAGGCACAAAAAATGAATCGAATTATATTAGAAGATGTTAAATTAAACACTGATTATGTTTTAGTTGTTTCAACAATTGCTGGGTTGTGGGCATATAATACTGGGGATACCATTAGATTCACCTCCAAATCACCTTATAAAATTTTATTTAGTGGAAGAGCTACTCAATATTGTTCTGCTTTTGGTGAGCATGTAATTGAAAAAGAAGTACAAGAGGCCCTTGTGTGTGCTATAAAAAAACATGGTGGTGTTGTATCTGAATTTTCTGTTGCGCCAAAAATAATGACCGAATCTCATTTGTCTTGTCACCAATGGTTTATTGAATTTAAATCCAACCCCGATAATTTATTACTCTTTGAAAAAACATTAAATTCTACTATGGAAAAACAAAATCCATATTATAGAGATCTTATAAAATCAAAAGTTATTCTTCCACTAAAACTTTTTCTTGTGAAAAGTGGAGGATTTAATGCTTATATGAAATCTATTGGTAAATTTGGAGGACAAAACAAATGTCCGCATTTATCTAATGAAAGGGAAATTGCTGATTTTTTACTAAAAAACTATGTTAAATGAAACAAAAAAGCTGGCAATTCTAGGTTCGACAGGATCTATTGGCACACAAACATTGCATATTGTAAAAAACAACCCCCATTTGTTTAAGGTGTTTCTTTTAAGTGCGCATAGTAATTATATGTTATTGTTTGAACAAGCAAAGGAGTTTACACCAAAACATGTGGTTATAAACACTCTTGAGGGGTATGAGTTTTTAAAAAAAAACCTGAATAAAAAAAACACAAAAGTTTCCTATGGTGTTTCCGAATTATCTGTATTAGTTGCTGAAAAAGATATTAGCTTGGTTGTTAATGGTGTTGTTGGTAGTGCTGGTTTAATTCCAACAATTCATGCTATTAAGGCCAAAAAAAACATAGCACTCGCAAATAAAGAAACGTTGGTTGTTGCAGGACAACTTATCATGAGTCTCGCAAAAAAACACAATGTATCTATTTTACCAATAGATTCTGAACACTCTGCTATTTTTCAGTGTTTAGTTGGTGAAAAAAATAAAAATATTCACAAATTAATTTTAACTGCATCTGGTGGTCCTTTTTTAAATGTTAGAAAATCTGACTTTAAACATATTACGATTCAAAAAGCTTTAAAACACCCAAATTGGGAAATGGGTCGAAAAATTACAATTGATTCAGCCACATTAATGAATAAGGGGTTGGAGGTGATTGAAGCATATTGGCTCTTCGGTGTTTCTTTCGAAAAAATTAATGTGGTCATACACCCCGAATCTATTATTCATAGTTTAGTTGAGTTTTGTGATGGTTCTACTAAAGCTCAAATGGGGGTTCCTGAAATGACCACTCCAATATTATATGCCTTGGGTTTCCCGGAAAGAATACCACACAAAACAGACACCCTTGACTTGACAAAAATTAAAAATTTATCTTTTTTCAAACCAGATATAAAAAAATTTCCTCATTTAAAATTAGCATATGATGTTTTGAAAATAGGGGGAACCGCTCCCTGTGCTCTTAATGCAGCAAACGAAGTTTGTGTTGAAGCATTCTTAAATAAGAAAATAAAGTTTATAGATATGGTGAAAATAATAGAAAAATCATTGGAAAATTTTATTTTTGTGGCACAACCAAAACTAGACGACTACTTACGAGTTGATAATGAAACACGAAAAGTAGTTAATAACTTAATTTCTAAATCATGATACAATTTCTTCAGTTTCTTTTAAGTCTTTCCATTCTTGTGGTGCTACATGAATTTGGTCACTATATAACAGCCCGCATGTTTGGTTGTCGGGTAGAAAAATTCTATTTATTTATGGATTGGCCTTATGCTTTATTTAAAAAGAAAATAGGTGACACAGAGTTTGGTATTGGTTGCGCACCACTAGGTGGTTATGTGAAAATTTCTGGTTTTGTCGATGAGTCAATGGATGATGGTGGGTTGGAAAAAGAACCTGAAGCTTGGGAGCTTAGGGGTAAGCCGGCTTGGCAAAGATTAATTGTTATGTTGGGTGGTATTATTGTTAATGTTGTTTTAGCTTGGTTTATTTATAGTATGATTGCGTTTAGTGTGGGACAAAAATATATCCCGATCGAAAACTTAAAAGACGGATTTACTTTTAGTGAGGACGCCAAAAGATTGGGGTTTGAGGATGGAGATCAATTGGTTTCAATGGGTGGGGTTGTTTTAAAAGAATTTGATCCAATGATGATCATGAGTGGAGTTTTGTTTGAGGGTGAAACAGAAATTGTAGTACTTCGATCTGGACAAAAAATTAATTTAAACATCGATAAAAGTATTGTTAATGACATTATAAAAAATTTATCACAAGAAAGCCCGCCGTTAATGGAGCCTAATATAAAGTGGATTGTTGGTGGGGTTGTAGAATCTTCTGTTGCTGAAGATGCTGGACTGGAGGTTGGTGATCGCATTATATTTATTAATGATTTTAACACCATTTATTATAATAACAATGTGCGGGAGTATTTGTTAACGCAGGCTGGTCAAAATGTTGTTTTAACAATAGATCGGTTGGGTAAAAAATATCCAGTTAAGGTGGCTCTTGGTGATGATGGTTTTTTGGGGGTTATCCCCTCGGCAGGGGATTATGAAAAAATAAAAACTTTTTCTTTTTTGAAATCTTTTTCAGCCGGATTTAAAAAAACCAAAGAAACGATTGCTATGTACTGGGGGCAAGTGAAAACCATTTTTAATCCCGCCACTGGTGCCTATAAACACCTTGGTGGAATGATCACAATTGGTAGTATGTTTCCTGGTGAATGGAATTGGTTGACCTTTTGGTCAATGACCGCTTTTTTATCTATTATTCTAGCTGTCATGAACCTTTTACCTATCCCGGCACTCGATGGGGGGCACGCGCTCATTGCTTTTGGTGAAATGCTAACTGGAAAAAAACTTCCAATAAAAGTGCTAATGCCTTTACAAATAGTTGGAATGGTAATACTCTTAATGCTTGTGTTGTACGCAAACGGAATGGATATTGTTCGTTTATTTAATTAATATAATTTGAATTATGGAAGAAATTTTAAAAAACTTAGATATAACAACCAATCATGCCGGAACATCTACTGGTTTAAATTGGATTAATGAGAACTCAAATGGTTCAACCAAATCATTTTCGCCTGTAAACGGTGCCGAAATTGGTGTTGTAAATAACACATCTAAAAGCGAATACAATCAGGTTGTTTTGTCTGCAACAGAAGCTTTTAAAGTTTGGAGGGTGATGCCTGCACCAAAAAGAGGTGAGGTGGTTAGACAGTTTGGAGACGAGTTAAGAAAAAATAAAAAACACCTTGGTAAATTGGTTTCATATGAAATGGGGAAATCTTATCAAGAGGGGTTGGGTGAAGTGCAGGAAATGATTGATATTTGTGATTTTGCGGTAGGTTTATCAAGACAACTTTGTGGTATTACATTGCACTCTGAAAGGTTTAAACATAGAATGTATGAACAGTATCACCCGCTTGGTGTGGTTGGTATTATCTCTGCTTTTAATTTTCCTGTTGCTGTTTGGGCTTGGAACGCTGCTTTGGCTTGGGTTTGTGGTGATGTTTGTGTTTGGAAGCCTTCTGAAAAAACACCGTTTTGTGCTATTGCTTGTCAAAAAATAATGGCAACAGTATTGAAAAACAACAATCTACCAGAAGGAGTGTCATGCTTAATTAATGGTGATTATCGTGTGGGAGAATTTTTAACCAATGACACAAGAGTTCCTTTGATTTCTGCAACAGGATCAACTAGGATGGGGAGAATTGTTGGAGCTAAAGTTGCTGAGAGGTTTGGAAAAACAATTTTAGAACTTGGTGGAAATAATGCTGTAATAATGACTCCTGATGCCGACTTAAATATTGGGGTTGTTGGGGTTGTTTTTGGGGCCGTTGGAACAGCTGGGCAAAGATGCACCACAACAAGACGACTTATAATTCATGATTCAATTTACGAAACAGTAAAGGAAAAGTTGACTTTGGCATATCAACAAATTAAAATAGGAGACCCACTGGATGAATCTAATCACATGGGACCTTTAATTGATAAGGATGCTGTTAGGGCTTATGAAAGCGCATTATCCGAAATTCAAAAAGAAGGTGGTAATATTATTGTTGATGGTGGGGTTTTATCTGGTGATGGGTATGAATCTGGTTGCTATGTGAAGCCTGTGATTGCAGAAGCTGAAAATCACTTTAATATTGTACAAACAGAAACATTTGCACCAATATTATATTTGATGAAATACTCTAATATAACCGAAGCTATTAATATGCAAAATAATGTTCCACAAGGTCTTTCTTCAGCTATTATCACAAACAACGTTCGAGAAGCTGAAACATTTTTGTCGCACGCAGGATCTGATTGTGGTATAGCTAATGTTAATATTGGTACATCGGGTGCAGAAATTGGGGGTGCATTTGGAGGTGAAAAAGAAACCGGTGGTGGAAGAGAATCTGGCTCAGACGCATGGAAGGCTTATATGAGAAGACAAACAAACACCATAAATTATTCCGATGATCTGCCGTTGGCTCAGGGAATAAAGTTTGATTTTTAATATCTATTAAGATTAAAGTCGTTTTTTTTATCTACTCGCGGTCTGGCATCCATGTTTGAAAGTTCCCATGCTGTATAAAAAATTAACCTAGCTGTTTTTTCTACTTTTTCGTAAACCAGCTTTTCCATTGTGTCTGTATGTTTGTGATAGTCTTCGTGAACACCACTAAAATAAAATATCGACGGGATATTTTTTTTGGCAAAA